>NZ_CEEDMM010000014.1:0-56623 GCF_979255995.1 Agrococcus sp. AC640b | reverse complement strand
CCGCCCGGCTGGTGCGAGACCCACCACGTCCTGCCCTGGTCGCACGGCGGCACCACCGACGTCGACAACGGCATCCTCCTCTGCCAGCACCACCACACCGAGGTCCACCGCGGCGCCCTCACCATCACGCGCGCACCCGACATCGCACCCGACGCGGCCGAACCCGCAGGCGACCGCACCGCCGCACCACGCACCCGCCGATCCCGCACCCGACCCCGCCGCTGGCGCATCACCGCCGCGTACCCGCGCCGCCACCGCACCCGAGCACCACTGCGCAGATGACACGCGCGCTGGGAGCGCTCGTCCGCGCCTAGGCTCGTGGGCATGAGCGTCATCGTCGTCGGCAGCATCAACGTGGACGTCACGGTCGTCGCCGACCGCATGGCAGCGGCGGGGGAGACCATCACGGGCTCCGCGCTCGAGACGGGGCTCGGCGGCAAGGGCGCGAACCAGGCCGTCGCCGCTGCGAAGGCCGGCGCGAGCACGGCCATGGTGGGGTGCGTCGGATCGGACGCCTTCGCCGACGTCGCCCTCGACGGCCTGCGCGCGGCGGGCGTCGACGCCGACGGCGTGCGCGTCGTCGACGGCGGCACGGGCATCGCGCACATCCGCGTCGCCGGCGGCGACAACTCGATCGTCGTCGTGCCGCTCGCGAACGCGCATCTCACGGTCGAGCAGGCCGAGGCCGCGATCGACGCGACCGACGCCGACGTGCTGCTGCTGCAGCTCGAGGTCGCGCAGCAGGTCGTGCTCGCGGCCGCTGCACGAGCCCGTGCCCGTGGCATCCGCGTGGTGCTCGATCCGGCGCCCGCGGCGCCGCTGCCCGAGTCGATCTGGCAGCATGTGGCGCTCGTGAAGCCCAACGAGCACGAGGCGGGGCTGCTCACGGGCGTCGAGGTGACCGATGCCGCGTCGGCCGAGCAGGCGGCGCGCTGGTTCCTCGATCGCGGCGTCGAGGCCGCCATCGTCACGCTCGGCAAGGCGGGGGCCGTGCTCGTCGACGGCGACGGCGCACGCACGCTGCCAGGCCACGTCGTCGACGCCATCGACTCCACCGCCGCTGGCGACACGTTCTCCGGCACCCTCGCGGCGGCGCTCGCAGACGGCGCGAGCCTCGACGCGGCGGCCGCGCGCGCCATGGCGGCGGCGGCGATCTCGGTCACGCGCGTCGGCGCGACGGCATCCATCCCGTCGGCAGCCGAGGTCGACGCCTTCCTCGCCTGATCCGCGCGCGTCGGGAGGCGGGTGCAGACGCACGTAGGCTGGAGGCATGTCTGCGCCCGTGCCGTTGCCGCTCGAGTCCCCGGACACCACCATCGCCGCCTCGGGCGGTGCGCTCGTGCGGCGCACGGTGCTGCCGACGGGGCTGCGCGTGCTCAGCGAGCACGTGCCGGGTGCGTCGAGCGTCACGATCGGGTTCTGGGTGCCGGTCGGCTCGCGCGACGAGCAGCCCGTGACGTACGGATCGACGCACTTCCTCGAGCACCTGCTCTTCAAGGGCACGCAGCGCCGCACCGCGTTCGACATCGCGGTCGCGTTCGACGCCGTCGGCGGCGAGCAGAACGCGCTCACCGCGAAGGAGCACACCTGCTACTACGCCAAGGTGCGCGACCGCGACCTGCCGATGGCGGTCGAGGTCATCGCCGACATGGTCACGTCGTCGCTGCTCGACGCGGACGAGTTCGAGAGCGAGCGCGGGGTCATCCTCGAGGAGCTCGCGATGGCTGACGACGACCCCGGTGACGTCGCAGGCGAGCTGCTGGCGCGGCTGGTCTACGGCGAGCATGCGCTCGGTCGGCCCATCGGCGGCACGAAGGACACGATCCTCGCCGTGTCGCGCGACGACGTCGCCGCGCACTACCGCGAGCACTACCGGGCACGCGACCTCGTCGTGACGGTTGCGGGCGCCGTCGACCACGACGAGCTCGTGACGCTCGTGCAGCGGGCGCTGGCCGACTGCGGCTGGGACGACGCCCCCTCGGCGCCGCGTGCGCGACGCGTCACCGACGCGGCCGCGATCGTCGGCGGCGGCATCGAGGTCATCGACCGGCCGCTCGAGCAGGTGAACCTCATGATCGGCATGCCGGGCCTCCTCGCATCCGATCGTCGCCGCACGCACATGTCGGTGATGAACACGGTGCTCGGCGCCGGCATGTCGTCGCGCCTGTTCCAGGAGGTCCGCGAGCGTCGGGGCCTGGCGTACTCGGTGTACTCGTACGCGTCGCTGTACTCGGACGCCGGCTCGTTCGGCATGTACGCGGGCTGCACGCCGAAGAAGGCGGGCGAGGTGGCGCGCATCATGCTCGGCGAGCTCGACCGTCTCGCGGCCGACGGCGTCACCGACGAGGAGCTCGTGCGTGCGAAGGGGCAGATCGCGGGCGCGAGCGCGCTCGCGCTCGAGGACTCCGACTCGCGGATGTCGCGTCTGGGTCGCGCGGAGCTGACGATGGGGGAGTTCTCCGACCTCGACGCCGTGCTCGCCGCCGTCGACCGGGTCACGGCCGACGAGGTGCGGGCGATCGCCGCGGAGCTCGCGTCGGGCCGTCGCTCCGTCGCCGCCGTCGGTCCCGTGCGCGCCGACGCGTTCGCGTCGCTCGCCTGAGCCCGCGTCCTGGCTCCATCCCGGCTGCGCTGGGCTGAGCCACAGGGTCGGGTGGGTATGGTGTCCACGGCTGCTCGCGACGTCGCGCGGAGCCGGAGAGGAACGCACGTGCCGCATCATCTGTACCTCGTGCGTCACGGCGAGCAGCAGGATGCCGAGCACGGCGTCGACGACGGCCCCCTGTCGGCCCGTGGCGTGCGTCAGGCGCATCTCGTCGCCGAGCGGCTCAGCGGCGTCGGCTTCACCGAGGCGTACCACTCGCCGCTCGTCCGCGGCGAGGACACGGCGCGCGCCATGCGCGAGCTCATGCCCGCGACGCCGTTCCAGCCGCACGCGCTGCTGATGGACTGCGTGCCCTCCGGCGTCGAGCCCGACATGCCGCACGCCTACCAGTCGTTCTTCTCCGGAGTCACGGACGCGGAGGTCGATGCCGGCAGCGCGCAGATGGCCGACGCCGTCGAGCAGTGGCTCATGCCCCGCGGCGAGCGCAGCGACGTGCTGCTCGTGACCCACAACTTCGTCATCGGCTGGTTCGTGCGCCACGTGCTCGACGCGCCCGACTGGAAGTGGATGACGCTCAACCAGGCCAACGGCGGCCTCACCGTCATCCACATGCGCCCGGGTCGCCCTCCGCAGCTGCTGTGCCACAACGACCTCGGGCACCTGCCGGTCGAGCTGCGCACCGGCATGCCGACGCAGCTGCCCGTCTGAGCCTCGCTCCGGTCAGCGCCCGCTCCGCTCAGCGCTCGACGCGCTTGCGGTACCAGGCGTTCGCGTTGGGGTTGTCGTTGAAGGGCGCGACGGGCACGAATCCCGCGGCGGCGTAGAGGCCTCCTGCCGCGGCGAGCGAGCTGTTCGTGTCGAGCACGACGTCGGTCGCGCCGAGCGCGACCGCACGCTCCTCGAGCGCCGCCAGCAGCGCCTTGCCGACGCCGTGCCCACGCGCGGCATGCGTGGCGAACAGGTGCTTGACCTCGAACCACGCGCCATCGTCGGACGGGATGCGGCGCACGCCGCCGACGCCGACCGGCTCGCCGTCGAGGCGAGCGACCAGCAGTGCGCCGTCCGGCGGGGTGAGCTGCGCGCTCGGCGCCGTCTTCGGCTGGTAGGGCCGTGACGCGTCCGCCCATGTCGCGACGCGGTCCGCGAGGTAGGCATCGAGCAGCGCTCGGGCGTCGGCATCGTCGGGGGAGGCGTCGTGGAGCGTCAGCACGCCGCCACGGTAGCGCCGACGGCGGCGCTGCCGTGCGCCGGTAGGCTTCGGGCATGCTGCGTGTGGGCGTCCTGGGCGCGAGCGGACGGCTCGGCGCCGCCGCCGTCGCCGCCATCGCGTCGACCGACGACCTCGAGGCCGTCGAGCTCGACCCGCGCGGCGACCTCGACCTCCACGGGCTCGACGTCGTCTTCGACGCCACGATCCACGCCGCATCCGAGCGCATCGTCGACGCTGCCGTCGCGCAGGGCGTGCCGATCGTCGTCGGCACGAGCGGATGGGGTGCCGCACGCGTCGACGCGCTGCGCGAGGGTGGCGCCTCCGGCGTGCGCATCGTGCCGAACTTCTCGATCGGATCCGTCGTGGGCACGCACCTCGCGACGATCGCGGCCAGGCACCTCGGCGCGGTCGAGATCGTCGAGACCCATCACGAGCGCAAGGTCGATGCCCCCAGCGGCACCGCGGTGCGCACGGCGGAGGCGATCGCCGCGGTGCGCGACGTGCACGCGCCGACGCCCGACGAGCCCGGCCGCGGCACGCTCGTCGCCGGCATCCCCGTGCATGCGCTGCGGCTGCCTGGCGTGAGCGCTCGGCAGGAGGTCGTGCTGGGCGGCACGGGCGAGACGCTCACGATCCGCCACGACACGCTCGGGCACGACGCGTACGCCGCGGGCATCCTGCTCGCGCTGCGCGCGGCGTCGCCTGCAGGCGTCGTCGTCGGGCTCGACGACCTGCTCGGCCTCGCACGATGAGCCGCGCGTTCGCGTGGTTCATGGGCGGCGTGCTCACCCTCTACGTCGTCCTCGCCGGCTCGTGGGCCGTGCAGCTCATGGCCAGCGGCGAGATCCTCGGCATCGGCCTCGGCGCCGCGCTCATCGTGCTCGCCGCCATCGGGGCGTGGGCGCTCGTGACCGAGCTCGTGTTCGGCGTGCGCCTCGACCGCCTCGTGCGCAGGCTCGATGCCGCAGGCGGCATGCCCACGCCGCTGCCGAAGGCGCCGAGCGGACGCGCCGACAAGGACGCCGCCGACGACGCCTTCCCGGTCGCGAAGGCCGACGTCGAGGCGCATCCGGAGTCGTGGGAGTCGTGGCTGCGGCTGTCGATGGCGTACGACGCCGCCCGCGACCGCCGGCGTGCCCGGCGCTCGGCACGCGAGGCGATCCGCCTGAGCCGTGCAGCCGCGTAGTCGGTGGCAGATGCGAGACTGGGAGCCATCATGAGCCAGCCCTACGAGACCCTCCTGGCCGACGTCGTCGCGAACGGCGTCGCGAAGGGCGACCGCACCGGCACGGGCACGCGCAGCGTGTTCGGCAGGCAGCTGCGCTACGACCTGTCGGAGGGGTTCCCCCTCGTGACGACGAAGCGCGTGCACTTCAAGTCCATCGCCCTCGAGCTGCTGTGGTTCCTGCGCGGCGACTCGAACGTGCGGTGGCTGCAGGAGCGCGGCGTGACGATCTGGGACGAGTGGGCAGACGCCGACGGCGACCTCGGCCCCGTCTACGGCGTGCAGTGGCGCTCGTGGCCGACCCCGTCTGGCGAGTCGATCGACCAGCTCTCGCAGCTCGTCGAGCAGATCCGATCGAACCCCGACTCGCGCAGGCTCATCGTCTCGGCGTGGAACCCCGCCGACATCCCCGACATGGCGCTCGCGCCGTGCCACGCGTTCTTCCAGGTGTTCGTCGCCGACGGCCGCCTGTCGCTGCAGATCTACCAGCGCTCGGCCGACATGTTCCTCGGCGTGCCGTTCAACATCGCCTCCTACGCGCTGCTCACGCACATGCTCGCGCAGCAGACGGGGCTCGAGGTCGGCGACCTCGTGTGGACGGGCGGCGACTGCCACGTCTACGACAACCACGTCGAGCAGGTCGAGCGCCAGCTCTCCCGCGAGCCGTTCCCGCTGCCGACGCTCCGCATCGCGCGCACGCCGGCGAGCATCCTCGACTACGACTACGACGACTTCGAGGTCGTCGGCTACGAGCACCACCCGGGCATCAAGGCGCCCGTCGCGGTCTGAGCGGCGCACCGAGCATGACGCAGAGGATCGGGCTCATCTGGGCAGAGGCCCACGGCCACGTCATCGGCGCGGGCGGCGACATGCCGTGGCGCCTGCCGGAGGACATGCGGCGCTTCAAGCGGGTCACGATGGGCTCGCCCGTCGTCATGGGGCGTCGCACGTGGGAGTCGTTCGGCTCGCCGCCGACGGCGCTGCCGGGGCGCACGAACGTCGTCATCACCTCCGACGACACCTACGAGGCGCCGGGAGCGACGGTCGTCTCGACGCTCGAGACCGCCCTCGACGTCGCGCGCATCGTCGCGGAGGAGGACGACGCCGAGACGGTGTGGATCATCGGCGGCGGCCAGGTGTACCGGCAGGCGCTCGCGCTCGCCGACACGATCGAGCTCACCGAGATCGACGCCGACCTCGACGGCGACACGACCGCCCCTGAGCTCGGGCCCGAGTGGGCGACGACCGTGCTCGACCCCGAGGAGGGGTGGCACGAGTCGGCGGGTGGGCTGCGCTACCGCTTCCGCACGCTCGCCCGCGTCGTCGCAGTGCCCTCCGGCGACATGCCTCGACGCGACGCGCGATAGCCTGGAGCACGTGATCCACAACCCCTTCGGCCAGGTCCTCGTCGCCCTCGTGACGCCGCTGCAGGCCGACGGCGAGGTCGACTGGGCAGACGTCGAGCGCCTCATCGACGACGTCGTCACGCAGGGTGCGGACGGCATCGTCGTCTCCGGCACCACGGGCGAGACCTCGACCCTCACCGACCCGGAGAAGATCCGACTCGTCGAGGTCGCGAAGGACGTCGCCGGCAGCCGGGCGAAGATCATCCAGGGCGGCGGCTCGAACGAGACCGCCCATGCGATCGACCTGTACCGCCAGGCGGAGAAGGCGGGCGCCGACGGCGTCATGATCGTCACGCCGTACTACAACAAGCCGACGCAGGCCGGCCTGCTCACGCACTTCCGCATGATCGCGGACGCGACCGACCTGCCGGTCATCCTCTACGACATCCCCGGCCGCACGGGCGTCCCCATCCGCTACGAGACGATCCTGCGCGCTGCGAAGCACCCGAACATCCTCGCCGTGAAGGACGCCAAGTGCGACCTGGCAGAGGTGAGCCGCGTGCTCAACCAGACCGACCTGCTCTACTTCTCCGGCGACGACGCGATGGTGCTGCCGCACCTGGCCGTCGGCGCCGCGGGGCTCATCGGCGTGACGGCGAACATCGCGCCTGGCCCGTACCGCACGATCGTCGACGCGGTGAACGCGGGCGACCTGCGCACGGCGCAGGCGCAGCACAAGGCGCTGGAGCCGCTCGTGCGAGCGACGATGACGCACGTGCCGGGCACGGTCGCGACCAAGTACATCCTGCACGCGCTCGGCCGCATCTCCAGCCCGCGCGTGCGCCTGCCGCTCGTCGGTCCCGAGGACTCCGAGGCAGCGCTCATCGAGGACGAGATCGCGCTCGTGCGCGACATCGACGGCCTCGACCTGACCCGCTTCCGGCCCGACCGGAACGCGGCTGCGGGTGGTGCGCTGCCGAAGGTGCACGGGACGACGCGCTGACGTCAAGAGGAGGCCCATGACGGGCATCGCACAGCCGGCTCCGCTCGAGCCCGGCACCCTTCGCATCGTCCCGCTCGGCGGCCTCGGCGAGGTCGGCCGCAACATGACGGTCTTCGAGATCGACGGGCGACTGCTGATCGTCGACTGCGGCGTGCTGTTCCCAGAGGAGCATCAGCCGGGCGTCGACCTGATCCTGCCCGACTTCGGCCCCATCCGGGATCGCCTCGACGACATCGAGGCCGTCGTGCTCACGCACGGCCACGAGGATCACATCGGCGCCGTGCCGTACCTGCTGCGGCTGCGTCAGGACATCCCGCTCATCGGCTCGCAGCTCACGCTCGCGCTCGTCGAGGCGAAGCTCAAGGAGCATCGCATCAAGCCGTACACGCACACCGTGCGCGAGGGCGGCAGCGAGCAGCTCGGACCCTTCGGCCTCGAGTTCATCGCCGTGAACCACTCCATCCCGGATGCGCTTGCCATCGCGATCCGCACGACGGCCGGCCTCGTGCTCGCCACGGGCGACTTCAAGATGGACCAGCTGCCGCTCGACGACCGCATCACCGACCTGCGCGCGTTCGCCAGGCTCGGCGAGGAGGGCGTCGACGCGTTCCTCGTCGACTCGACGAACGCCGACGTCCCCGGCTTCACCGCCCCCGAGCGCGGCATCGGACCCGTGCTCGAGCAGGTCATCGCCGCGACGCAGGGCAAGGTCGTCGTCGCATCGTTCTCGAGCCACGTCCACCGCGTGCAGCAGGTGCTCGACGCCGCGCACGCGCACGGTCGCCGCGTCGCGTTCATGGGTCGCTCGATGGTGCGCAACATGGGCATCGCCGCCGACCTCGGCTACCTGACGGTGCCCGACGGCGTGCTCATCGACGCGAAGAAGGCGCACGACCTGCCCGAGTCGAAGATCGTGTTCATGTCGACGGGCTCGCAGGGCGAGCCGATGGCGGTGCTGTCGCGCATCGCGAACGGCGAGCATCAGATCGTCGTCGGCGAGCGCGACACCGTCATCCTCGCCTCGAGCCTCATCCCCGGCAACGAGAACGCCGTGTACCGCGTGATCAACGGCCTCATGAAGCTCGGTGCGAACGTCGTGCACAAGGGCAACGCGAAGGTGCACGTCTCCGGCCACGCGTCGGCGGGCGAGCTGCTCTACTGCTACAACATCCTCGGCCCGCGCAACGTCATCCCCGTGCACGGCGAGTTCCGGCACCTGCACGCGGCGGCGTCGCTCGCACGGCAGACGGGCGTGCCGCACGAGCGCGCGTTCGTCGGCGAGAACGGCACGGTGTGGGATCTGCGCGGCGGCGACGTCCGCGTCGCGGGCCAGCTCGAGATCGGCTTCGTGTACGTCGACGGCTCGTCGGTGGGCCGTCTCGACGACGCGGACCTCAAGGACCGCCGCATCCTCGCCGAGGAGGGCTTCATCTCGATCTTCATCGCGATCGAGGCGCAGACCGGCAGGTGCGTCGTCGGCCCCGAGATCCACGCGCGCGGCTTCGCGGAGGACGACTCGATCTTCGACGAGATCCGCCCGAAGATCCTCGCGGCGCTCGAGGAGGCCGCCGGCCAGGGCGTGCGCGACACGCATCAGTTCTCGCAGGCCGTGCGCCGCACCGTCGGACGCTGGGTGGGCACGCGCATCCGCCGCCGCCCGATGATCGTCCCGGTCGTCATCGAGGCGTGATCGAAGCGTGACCGAGTCTCGTCCGCGAGGATGAGGCGGGCTCGCAGGACGGCCGCATAGCCTCGCTCCTGGCCGACGCACGTTCGGCGTGGAGCGAGGCGGGCATGAGCGCAGACGGCGGACGGATCGACGGACCCGAGGGCGTCGGCACGCCCCCGACGCACGGCCGGGAGCCTGCGGCGTCGACCGATGCGTCGACGACGCCGGCGCTCGAGTCGGGCCGGCCGCAGCACGCGGCGCTCGGTGGCGACGAGCGCCGGGCCGGCGCTGCGCAGCGCCGGCTCGAGGCCGCCGAGCGGAAGGCGGCGCGGCGTGCCGAGCGCCAGTCGCGCGGCCCTGGCGTGTGGCGCACCGTCGTGTGGCCCGCGCTGCGGCTCGTCGTGTTCGCGATCATCGCGGTCGCGCTCGTGAAGCTCGCCTTCTTCCCCGACCCTGCCGCCTCCGAGGCCGGCGGCGACCTGCCGCCCACCGCGGCGATGGAGGAGCCGCTCGTGGCGGCGAGCGTCGGCACCGTGCGCAACGACCTCGCGCTCGAGGGCCAGGTGCTGCCGGACGACACCGTCGCGGTCCGCTCGACGCAGACCGGCACCGTCACGCGCATCCTCGCGACCGACGGCCAGGGCGTCGCTGCGGGCACCGAGCTGTACGTCGTGCGCGTCGAGACGCCCGCGACGCAGCCGAACGACGACGGCTCGCTGCCCGCCCCGACGGTGCGGCTGTTCACGATCGCCTCGCCGACCGCCGGCGTGCTCACCGGCTTCGAGCTGCTGCTGAACCAGGAGGTGCAGGTCGGCACCGAGACGGGTGCGGTGCAGCCCGCCACGTTCCACGTCGACGCCGCGCTCACGGCGCAGGAGCAGTACCGGCTCACGACGCAGCCCACCGAGGCGCAGGTGCAGATCCCAGGTGGCCCTGCACCCTTCGCGTGCACGGGTCTCACGGTGCTGCAGCCCACGCCGGCAGCCGGCTCGCCCGCCGGCGAGGGCGGCACGGGCGTGTCGACGGCGACGATGCGCTGCCAGGTGCCTGGCGACGTGCGCGTCTTCTCCGGCCTCGCGGCCGACGTCACCATCGCAGGCGGCGTCGCGGAGGGCGTCCTGACGCTGCCGACGACGGCCGTGCTCGGCAGCGCCGACACCGGCACGGTCGTGCGCATCGGCGCCGACGGCGCGCAGGAGGAGGTGCAGGTCGAGCTCGGCCTCACCGACGGGCAGCAGATCGAGATCCGCAGCGGCCTCGCCGAGGGCGACGAGGTGCTGCAGTTCGTGCCGGGCGGGGAGCCCGTCGTCGACCCCTGCGCCGACCCGATGACCTTCGACCCGATGGTGTGCGGCGAGGTCATCCCGTGACCCTGCTGTCGCTCGAGGACGTCACGCGCCACGTCGTGCTGCCCGACCGGCCGCCGCTCGAGATCCTCCGCGGCATCGACCTCGCGGTCGACGCGGGCGATCGCGTCTCGATCGTCGGCCGGTCGGGCTCGGGCAAGTCGACGCTGCTCAACATCCTCGGCCTGCTCGACCAGCCGACGACGGGTCGCATGCGGTTCGACGACGAGCCCGTGCTGCTCATGTCGGCACGGCGCCGCGACCGGCTGCGCGCCCTCGCGGTCGGCTTCGTGTTCCAGCAGTTCCACCTCATCGAGGGCCTCACGGCGCTCGAGAACGTGCAGATGCCGCTGCTGTACGGCTCGGGTGCCCACTTCTGGCGCCGCGACCGACTCGCGCGCGACATGCTCGAGCGCGTGTCGCTCGGGCACCGCGCCGACTCGCAGGTGACGACCCTGTCCGGCGGCGAGCAGCAGCGCGTCGCGATCGCTCGAGCGCTCGTGCGGTCGCCGAGGCTCATCCTCGCCGACGAGCCCACCGGCGCGCTCGACCTTGAGACGGGCGCGCAGATCATGGATCTGCTCGAGTCGGTCGCGCGCGACTCGCGTGCGGCGCTCGTCACGATCACGCACGACGTCAACGTCGCCGCACGCGCCGAGCGCATGCATCGGCTCGACGTCGGCGTGCTGTCGCCTGCAGAGCAGGTCGCTGAGGTGCCCGCATGAGGGTCGTCGCCGCCACGTTCGTCGAGGCGCTCGCGCAGCTGCGCATCCACAGGGTGCGCGTGCTGCTGAGCCTCGTGGGCGTCGCGGTCGCCGTCGCGGCCCTCACGGCGTCGGTCGCGATGGGCGACATCGTGCGGCAGGTGTCGACGGAGTCGATGGAGCAGTCCTCCGGCAGGCCCGCGACGTTCGCCTTCACGGTGTACTCGACGACGGGGGAGTCGCCCGCCGCAGACGAGGTCATGGCCGAGGCCGAGGAGATCGCCGACCGCTACGACATCCGCTACACGAGCCCCGTGATGTGGCTCGGCGGTGCCGTCGACCTCGCGGGCGTCCGCACCGACGCGCAGGTGATGGGCGTCGGCGTCGACTACCAGGCGATGCACCGCATCGCGCTCGCGGAGGGCCGCTGGTTCGTCGACTCCGACGCAGAGCGGCTCGCGCCCGTCGTCGTCGTGAACCGGTACGCGCTCGACATGATGGGCGTTGCCAGCGTCGACCAGCATCCGACGATGACGCTGCCGGACGGTCGCACGGCCGTCGTGGTCGGCGTCGTCGAGGGCGGCATGTACGAGGGCTACCCGTACGTGTTCGGCCTGCCGGACACGGCGATGGCGATCGTCGGCGAGGAGGCGGCCGCCTCCGCGCAGCCGACGATCGAGATGTGGGTGCCCGAGGAGTCGGCGGACGCCGTCGAGACGATGGTGTCGCGCGACCTGCGGGGCGCGTTCGAGGGCACGCAGGTCGACGCCTACCGGCAGGACTACGCGGCGTACTTCGACCCCGCGAACGACCCGACGGCGTTCGTGCAGCAGATCCTGCTGGGCATCTCGGGGGTCGTCCTGCTGCTGGGTGCGTTGAGCCTGATCAACATCGCCGTCATCACCGTGCGGCATCGCGTGCGCGAGCTCGGCATCCGGCGCGCGTTCGGCGCGAGCCAGTCGCGCGTCTTCGTCGGCGTCATGCTCGAGTCGGTCGTCGGCACCGTCGCGGCGGGGCTCGTCGGCATCATGCTCGTCGTGCTCGCGTACCGGGTGCTGCTCGTCGACGGCGTCGTCTCGATCGGCATCGCGGGGGAGCTGCCGCCGTTCCCGGTGGCGGCGGCCGTCACGGGCCTGTGCGTCGCGACGGCCGTCGGTGCGCTCGCAGGCATCATCCCGGCGCTCGTCGCCGTGCGGTCGAAGGTCATCGACGCCATCCGATTCTGAGCCCGCGCCGCGAGGGCCGGGCGAGTCGAGGCGCGGCACGGTGCGCCTCACGAGCCGCGTCGTCCGTCGCGGCTACCGTGGCGCCATGGCCACCACGAAGCCGGCGCGCAAGCCTGCCGCGAAGCGCGCGACCTCGAAGACGTCGACGTCCACGCGCGCGCAGACGAAGGTGCTCCCCGTCGAGCAGGAGCGTCCGAACGCCGTGGCGCGCGGCTGGATGGCGCTCGCGCACCTCGCAGGCGGTGCCGCGCGCGTCTTCGGCCGCGAGTCGCTCGCGAAGGAGGAGCGCCGCGACGGCGTGCCGTTCCTGCTCACGCTCCTCGCCATCGCGGGTGCGGTCGTCGAGTGGATCCTGCCGGCGAGCCCCGTGAGCCAGGTGCTGAGCGACGTCACGTTCGGCGGCCTCATGGGCCAGGTGGCCATCGCGCTGCCCGTCGTGCTCGCGCTGCTCGCGCTGTGGATGTTCCGGCATCCCGCGTCGGTCGCCGACAACGGCCGCGTCGGCGTGGGCCTGGCGATGCTCGTCGTCTCGGTCGCGGCGCTGTGCCACGTCATGCTCGGCCAGCCCGCCGCCTCCGACGGCCTGCCTGCCGTCGCCACGGCGGGCGGCATCCTCGGCTGGGTGCTCGGGGCGCCGCTGGCCGCGCTCATCACGCCCGTCGGCGCAGGCATCGTCGCCGGCCTGCTCGTCGTCGTCGGCATCCTCGTGCTCACGGCGACGCCACCGAACCGCATCGTGCAGCGCGTCGGCGACCTGTACCGCTACCTCTTCGGCATGGACCCCGAGAGCGAGGAGGAGCGCGAGCGCCGGCGCTCCGAGCGCCTCGCCGCCCGTGCGGAGCGCGAGGGCGACCAGGAGGAGGGCGACGACGCCACGCTGCCGTTCTGGCGTCGCAACGCCACCGGCCGCGAGGTCGACCCCGCATACGACACCCCGGTGCTCGTCGAGCGCGCCGAGACCGCGCCGGTCGAGCCGACGCCGCTCGCGGCATCCGACGACGCCACGAGCGTGCTCGAGCAGTGGGCGGAGCAGGACGCGTACGAGACCGAGGTCATCGCGCACCTCGAGCACGCCGAGGAGGCCGTGCGGCGCATCACGGGCGAGGCGCCCGTCGTCGACGAGGCACCCGCGGAGCCGGAGGGCATGCAGCCGCTCGCGGGACCGCCCAGCGACCGGCCGTACCGCCTGCCGTCGATCCAGTCGCTCTCGGAGGGCCCGCCAGGCAAGGCGCGCTCGCAGGCGAACGACGACATGGTCGCCGCCATCACGAGCGTGCTCGACAACTTCAAGGTCGACGCGCGCGTCACGGGCTTCTCGCGCGGCCCGACCGTCACCCGCTACGAGATCGAGGTCGGCCAGGGCGTCAAGGTCGAGCGGGTCACGGCGCTGTCGAACAACCTGGCGTACGCCGTCGCGTCGAACGAGGTGCGCATCCTCGCGCCCATCCCCGGCAAGAGCGCGATCGGCGTCGAGATCCCGAACCCCGACCGCGAGACGGTGAAGCTCGGCGACGTGCTGCGCTCGAAGCGCGCGACGACGTCGGTGCATCCCATGACGATCGGCATCGGCAAGGACGTCGAGGGCGGCTTCGTCGTCGCGAACCTCGCGAAGATGCCCCACCTGCTCGTCGCGGGCTCCACGGGCTCCGGCAAGTCGTCGTTCGTGAACTCGATGATCACGAGCATCCTCATGCGCGCGAAGCCGTCCGAGGTGCGCATGGTGCTCGTCGACCCCAAGCGCGTCGAGCTCACCGCCTACCAGGGCGTGCCGCACCTCATCACGCCCATCATCACGAACCCGAAGAAGGCAGCGGAGGCGCTGCAGTGGGTCGTGAAGGAGATGGACATGCGGTACGACGACCTCGCGTCGTTCGGCTTCCGCCACATCGACGACTTCAACACGGCCGTGCGCGAGGGCACGCTCGCGCTGCCGCCGGGCAGCGAGCGCACCCTCAAGCCGTACCCGTACCTGCTCGTCGTCGTCGACGAGCTCGCCGACCTCATGATGGTCGCCCCGCGCGACGTCGAGGACTCGATCGTGCGCATCACGCAGCTCGCGCGCGCCGCGGGCATCCACCTCGTGCTGGCGACGCAGCGGCCGTCGGTCGACGTCGTCACGGGGCTCATCAAGGCCAACGTGCCCTCGCGCTTCGCGTTCGCGGTGTCGAGCGTCACCGACTCGCGCGTCATCCTCGACCAGCCGGGCGCCGACAAGCTCATCGGCCAGGGCGACGGCCTGTTCCTGCCGATGGGGTCGTCGAAGGCGATGCGCGTGCAGGGCGCGTGGGTCGACGAGGCCGAGATCGCGCGCGTCGTGCAGCACGTCACGGGTCAGGCGCAGCCGGACTATCGGCAGGACGTCGAGGAGGTGTCGACGAAGAAGGAGATCGACGCCGACATCGGCGACGACCTCGACGACCTCTGCGCCGCCGCCGAGCTCGTCATCACGACGCAGTTCGGGTCGACGTCGATGCTGCAGCGCAAGCTGCGCGTCGGCTTCGCGAAGGCGGGCAGGCTCATGGACCTCATGGAGAGCCGCGAGATCGTCGGCCCCTCCGAGGGGTCGAAGGCGCGCGACGTGCTCGTGCCTCCCGACGGGCTTGCTGGCGTGCTCGCGTCGCTGCGCGGAGAGACGCCGCCCGCGGCCGCGGCGGCTCCGGCGGCGCCCGCTGCGCCCGCTGCGCCCGCTGCGCCCGCGCAGCAGCGCGACCTCGTCGCCGAGTCGATCGACGAGGCGAACCGCGGCCTCGAGGTCGTCGACGCCGACGACTCCTCCGACGACGCGTGGGGGCTCACGGGGCGCGACTGACGTCGCGGCGAGGGTGCGTCGGCCACGGGTAGCCTGGGAGCATGAGCATCCTGAGCCCCTGGCGGGGCCGCGTCTGGGCTCGCGGCGAGACGCCGGCGTCGGTGGCGAGCGTGCCGAACGTCATCTCGGTCGTCCGGGTGGTGCTCACGCCGCTGTTCGTCTGGCTCGTGCTCGCCGACGACGGCGAGATGGGCTCGGTGCGGCTCGTGGCCGCCGTGCTCTTCGTCGTGCTCATCGCGACCGACTTCGTCGACGGCTGGATCGCGCGCAGCCGCAACCTCGTCACCGACTTCGGCAAGCTCTTCGACCCCATCGCCGACAAGGCGATCACGGGCGCCGCGTTCGTCGTGCTGTCGATCCTCGGCGAGCTGCCGTGGTGGATCACGATCGTCGTGCTCGTGCGCGAGATCGGCATCACGGTGCACCGACTCGCGATCGCGAACGACATCGTCATCCCCGCGTCGTGGCCCGGCAAGGCGAAGACGTGGGCGCAGGCCGTCGCGCTCGCCGCGGCCCTGCTGCCGCTCGCATCCTGGATCGGGGACGCGCCCGCGACGATCGTGCACGTCGCGACCATGACGATCGCCGTGATCCTCACGTTCGTCTCGGGCCTCGAGTACGTGTGGCACGTGCGACGCGGCCGCCGGCGGTGAGCGCAGCCGACGTCGTGCGCCTCGCTCGCGAGCGGGGTGCGACGATCGCGGTCGCGGAGTCGCTGACCGGTGGCGCGCTCGCGAGCGCGATCGTCGACGTCGCGGGAGCCTCCGCGGTGCTGCGCCTCGGCGTCGTCGCGTACGACACGGCGATGAAGGCGTCGGTGCTCGGCGTCGACGCATCCCTGCTCGCCCAGCGCGGGCCGGTCGACGGCGACGTCGCCGCCGCCATGGCGGCGGGCGTGCGCATGCTCGCGAGCGTCCAGGGTCCGGCGACCCTCGGCGTCGCGACGACGGGCGTCGCAGGACCCGATCGCCAGGGCGGCCACGACGTGGGGGAGGTGCACGTCGGCATCGCGTCGGCCAGCGGCGCGCGCTCGGTGCGGCTCGACCTCTCGGGCACGCGTGCCCAGATCCGTGCGGCGTCGGTCGACGCGGCGCTCGCGGCGCTCGTCGACGCGCTGCGCGAGACGAGCGCGCAGACCCACAGACCATCCACAGGCGGTCCCGGGTCCGAACTGGAATACGAGATGTGACACTGACGTTGTCAGATCTTGGTGGACGACCAGCGCTAGGCTGGTGACCCGCCGAGGGTGAAGGGGGATCCCATGGTGTTGCTGAGACAGGAGCTGGGCGACGTGCTGCGCGACGTACGCCTCCAGCAGGGACGCACGCTGCGTCAGGTCGCGTCGCGCGCGTCGGTCGCGCTCGGCTACCTCTCCGAGGTGGAGCGCGGTCAGAAGGAGGCGTCGAGCGAGATCCTCGCCTCCGTCGCGGAGGCGCTCGACGTGCCGCTGTCGAGCATCCTGCGAGAGGTGGGGGACCGTCTCGCCGTGCTCGAGGGCATCGACGTGCGCTCGCTCGAGCCGTCGCTGCAGCGCATCCCGGATGCGGTGCCCGACGAGCTCGTGCGCGAGCTGTCGACCATGACGCGCTGAGCGCGTCGCTGACAGGACGCATCACGACGAGGGGCCGCGCATCGCGTGGCCCCTCGTCGCATATCGTGGAGGACCATGCGCACCAGCGAGCTCCAGCGAGCGGTCGACGACGAGTTCGGACGGCTCGGCGACGTGCTGCTCGCCGATCTCGTGCTGCCAGGGCTCGACGACCGCACGGGCAGGCAGGCGCTCGCCGACGGCGTGCCCCCTCGCACCGTGTGGCTCGCGCTGTGCGAGGCGCAGGACGTGCCGGACCCGCGCCGCCACGGGGCAGGCAGGCGCGCGCCGCAGCGCTGAGCGGCGACCGCGCCACGAGCGCGCGACACGCCGCGTGCGCATTCGAAGATGCGTTCGAATCCGTCGTACGCTGGCCCCGCAGCGTTCCACAGCCCGGCGCTCTGCACAGGAGGGGCTCCTGCCGACCGCGTGTCGGCGGTCCCGCCTAGCGTGAGCCGGGTCAAGGACGCCGCCGGTCACCGGTGGTGACTGCGCCCGGCCGAGCATCGGCTGCCTGTGGGCGAGCGGACACGAACGAGAGGGTTGAAGGATGCCTACGCAAGCAGATCGCGAGAAGTCGCTCGAGGCGGCACTCGCGCAGATCGACAAGCAGTTCGGCAAGGGCACGGTCATGCGCCTCGGCAGCGACGAGCGCGCGCCGGTCGAGGTCATCCAGACGGGCTCGATCGCCCTCGACGTCGCTCTCGGCATCGGTGGACTCCCTCGTGGCCGCATCATCGAGATCTACGGTCCCGAGTCCTCCGGCAAGACCACGCTCACGCTGCACGCGATCGCGAACGCGCAGCGCAACGGCGGCATCGCCGCGTTCATCGACGCCGAGCACGCGCTCGACCCCGAGTACGCGAAGAAGCTCGGCGTCGACATCGACGCCCTCCTGGTGTCGCAGCCCGACACCGGCGAGCAGGCGCTCGAGATCGCCGACATGCTCGTGCGCTCCGGCTCGATCGACCTCGTCGTCATCGACTCGGTCGCCGCGCTCGTGCCCCGTGCCGAGATCGAGGGCGAGATGGGCGACAGCCACGTCGGCCTGCAGGCGCGCCTCATGTCGCAGGCGCTCCGCAAGCTCACGGGTGGTCTGAACCAGACGCAGACGACCATGATCTTCATCAACCAGCTGCGCGAGAAGATCGGCGTGTTCTTCGGCAGCCCCGAGACGACCGCCGGCGGCAAGGCGTTGAAGTTCTACGCCTCGGTGCGCCTCGACATCCGTCGCATCGAGACGCTCAAGGACGGCACCGACGCGGTCGGCAACCGCACGCGCGTCAAGGTCGTGAAGAACAAGATGGCACCGCCGTTCAAGCAGGCGGAGTTCGACATCCTCTACGGCATCGGCATCTCGCGCGAGGGCAGCCTCATCGACTTCGGCGTCGAGCACAACATCGTGAAGAAGTCGGGCGCCTGGTACACGTACGACGGCGACCAGCTCGGGCAGGGCAAGGAGAAGGCGCGCGAGTTCCTGCGCACCAACCCCGAGATCGCCGCAGAGATCGAGACGAAGATCCTGACGAAGCTCGGGGTCGGCAAGGCTGCTGCTGCCGCAGCCGCAGCCGCGCCCGTCGAGTCCCTCGCCGACCGCCGCGCGGAGCGCGTGGGAGCGTGAGGGTCGTCGACCTCGCCGAGGTGCGCGCCGCCAAGGAGCGCGCCTCGGCGGAGGCGCTCGACGTCGCACGGCGCGTCCTGAGCAGGCGTGCGCTCAGCAGAGCCGAGGTCGCGAAGCGCCTCGACGAGCACGGCGTCGAGGCCGACGATCGCGACGCGGCGCTCGATCGTCTCGAGCACGAGGGCGCCATCGACGATCGGGCGCTCGCCGAGACGGTCGCCGAGCGTGTGCGCACGCGGCGCAAGGCTGGCGCTCGCGTCGTCGAGCAGGAGCTCGCTCGACGTGGGATCGCGCAGGCGGATCGGGCCGAGGCGCCCTCCGACGACGACGAGCTCGAGCGCGCGGTCGGCTTCGCCGAGCAGCGCCTTCGCAGAGGGCCGATCGACGAGGTCGTGCTGCGCCGCGTCGCGGGCCAGCTGGCCAGGCGCGGCTTCGCCTCGGGCATCTGCCGACGTGCGCTCGACGAGGCGAAGGCCCGCATCGACGCGCTCGGGGCACCCTGAGCGCAGATTCAGCCGACGTTCACCGTCGTGGCCGTGCGCTGGACTACGGTGGCGGCATGAAGACCTCCCGCCTCCTTGCGCTCCCGGCCATCGCTGCCGCCGCGCTGCTCACCATGACCGGCTGCTTCCAGCTGCCGGGCGCACCCACCACCAACTCCGGCTCGACCGCGGACCCCACCGATGGTGGCGGCGGCGGCAGCAGTGAGCAGACCACCGAGCTCGCAGGCACGACCTGGAGCGGCTCCGACGGTGGCAACCAGATGACGTTCACGCTCAACGAGGACGGCACCATCGACTTCACCGAGTGGAACGACGAGGGCGGCTTCGACGTCCCCCAGGACACCTGGGTCGTCTCCGGCAGCGACGTGACGCTGACCATCAGCACGAACGCGGGCGACCTGGTCTACACGGGTGCCGCCTCGACCGGGTCCATGAGCCTCACGGGCTCGGGCACGGCAGAGGGCCAGACCCTCGACATCTCGCAGGGCAGCTGACCTCGGCCCCAGCACGACGAGGGCGACGGACCGCCGTCCGTCGCCCTCGTCGCGCGTGCGGCGTCGTACGAACGCACCCAGGCGACACGCACAGCGCGTTCAGGAAGCGGTCGGCTGCTCCGCGTACGCTCGCACCATGAACATCTCCCGCATCGCAGGCGCCGCCGCGCTCGGCGCGGCAGCGATCCTCACGCTCGCCGGCTGCATCCAGCTCCCCTCCCCGCAGACGCCGCAGACCTCGACGCCGACGACGACGACGCCCACGACGTCCGAGCCCGGCACGTCTGCACCCGCCACGAGCGAGCCCGCCGAGGACCCCGGTGACGCGCTCGTCGACACCGAGTGGATCGGCACGGTCGAGGGCCCCGAGATCTTCATCGACCTCGAGTTCTCGTTCGAGGCCGACGGCACCCTCTACATCACGGTCTGGAGCGACGAGACGGGCGTGCCGTTCGACTCCGCGCAGGACACGTGGTCGGTGCAGGACGGCACCCTCGAGATGACGCTGTCGCAGATCGAGGAGATCAACTACATCGACCTCACGGGGCCGTTCACGGGCGTCACGCCCTCGCTCACGATGACCGGCGTCGACGGCGTCGGCACCGCCGGGTACTCGGTCACCTTCAACCAGCGCTGACGCCGAGGGGAGCCGAGGCTCCCGCGGGACGGCATGCAGGGGACGGCGTTCGCGCCGTCCCCTGCGTCGTACCCTGGATGGCATGACCAGGACGTTCGAGGTGCGCACCTTCGGCTGCCAGATGAACGTGCACGACTCCGAGCGGCTGCGCGGATCGCTGCTCGACGCCGGCTACGCGGAGGCCGCAGGCGCCGAGCCCGACCTCATCGTCATCAACACGTGCGCCGTGCGCGAGAACGCCGACTCGCGGCTCTACGGCAATCTCGGCCAGCTCGCGAAGACGAAGCGCGAGCGCGACGGCTTCCAGATCGCCGTCGGCGGCTGCCTCGCGCAGAAGGATCGCGGCACGATCCTCGACCGGGCGCCGTGGGTCGACGTCGTCTTCGGCACCCACAACCTCGGCTCGCTGCCGACGCTGCTCGAGCGCGCACGACACAACGACGAGGCGCAGCTCGAGATCCTCGAGTCGCTCGAGACCTTCCCGTCGACGCTGCCCACGAAGCGCGAGTCGACGTACTCGGCATGGGTGTCGATCTCGGTCGGCTGCAACAACACGTGCACCTTCTGCATCGTGCCGTCGCTGCGAGGCAAGGAGCGCGACCGCCGCCCCGGCGAGATCCTCGCCGAGCTCGAGGCGCTCGCCGCCGAGGGCGTCGCGGAGGTGACGCTGCTGGGCCAGAACGTGAACTCGTACGGCGTGGAGTTCGGCGACCGGCTCGCATTCGGCAAGCTGCTGCGTGCGGCAGGCGAGATCGACGGCATCGAGCGCATCCGCTTCACGAGTCCCCACCCTGCGGCGTTCACCGACGACGTCATCGACGCGATGGCCGAGACCGACGCGGTGATGCCGCAGCTGCACATGCCGCTGCAGTCGGGATCCGATCGCATCCTCAAGGCCATGCGTCGGTCGTATCGGTCGGCGCGCTTCCTCGGCATCCTCGACCGCGTGCGCGCCGCGATGCCCGACGCGGCGATCACCACCGACCTCATCGTCGGCTTCCCAGGCGAGACCGACGAGGACTTCGACGACACGCTGCGCGTCGTCGAGCAGTCGCGCTTCGCGTCCGCGTTCACGTTCCAGTACTCCATCCGCCCGGGCACGCCTGCCGCGACGATGCCGGACCAGGTGCCGAAGGCCGTCGTGCAGGAGCGCTTCGAGCGGCTCGTCGCGCTGCAGGACCACATCACGTTCGAGGAGAACCAGCGCCAGGTCGGTCGCACGGTCGACGTGCTCGTCGGCAGCGGCGAGGGGCGCAAGGACGCCGCGACGCATCGCGTCACCGGACGCGCACCCGACCATCGGCTCGTGCACCTCGTGCCCGGCGAGCACGAGCTGCGACCCGGCGACGTCGCGACCGTCGAGATCACGCGTGCGTCGACCTTCCACCTCGAGGCCGACCGCGGACCCGTCGCGGTGCGGCGCACGCGCGCCGGCGACGCGTGGGACCTCGCGCAGGCCGAGTCGTGCGGCGTGCCCGTGAGCCCCGGCACGCCCCGCGGCGCGGTGCCCGTGCGCCTGGGCATGCCCACCCTGCGCGCCTGATGCTCGCGATCGTCGGCGCGACCGGCACCGGCAAGTCGCAGCTCGCCCTCGACGTCGCCGCGTCGCTGGCAGCGCACGGTCGCGAGGCGGAGGTCGTGAACGCCGACGCGATGCAGCTCTACCGCGGCATGGACGTCGGCACGGCCAAGCTCGCCCTCGACGAGCGGCGCGGCGTGCCGCACCACCTCATGGACGCGCTCGAGGTCACCGACGAGGCGAGCGTCGCCTGGTACCAGCCGCGCGCGCGCGAGGTCGTCGCCGCGATCGAGCAGCGCGGTGCGGTGCCGATCCTCGTCGGTGGCAGCGGCCTGTACACGTCGAGCGTGCTCGGGCCGCTCGACTTCCCAGGCGCCGACGAGGCGCTGCGCGCCCAGCTCGAGGTCGACCTGCTGCGCGACGGCGCCGCGGCCATGCACGCGCGCCTGGCGGCGGTCGACGCGCGCGCAGCGGACGCGATCGGCCCGCACAACGGTCGCCGCATCGTGCGCGCGCTCGAGGTCGTCACGGCGACGGGCGAGCCGTTCCCCGTCGGGCTGCCCGACGTGCTGCCCGGCACGACGATCGTGCACGTGCGCAGGGCGCGCGACGAGCTCGTGGCGGCGCTCGACGCTCGCGTCGAGGGCATGTGGGCGGCGGGCATGCTCGACGAGGTGCGCGCGCTCGTCGACGCAGGGCTCGAGCGGGGCTCCACGGCGCGGGCGGCCATCGGATACCGGCAGGCGCTCGACCAGCTCCGCGGACGCGCCACGCGCGAGGAGGCGATCGCCGAGACGCAGCGGCTCACCCGCCGCTACGCGCGCAGGCAGGTGTCGTGGTTCCAGCGGTACCCCGCGCTCGACGTCGACGGTCCCGTGGGTGCCGATGCGATCGCGGCGACCCTGCTCGCCTAGGCTCGACGGCATGGTCGCATTCGCGAAGGGTCATGGCACGGGCAACGACTTCGTGCTGATCGTCGACCCGGCAGGCGAGCTGCGACCCACGCCGGAGCAGGTCGCGGCGCTGTGCGATCGGCGCTTCGGCATCGGCGGCGACGGCCTCATCCTCGCGACGCGCACCGACGCGATGCCCGAGCAGGAGCGCGCGCTCGGCGGCGGCACCGAGTGGTTCATGGACTACCGCAACGCCGACGGCAGCGTCGCCGAGATGTGCGGCAACGGCATCCGCGTCTTCGCGCGCCTGCTCGAGGAGGAGGGGCTCGCGGACGTCGCGGACCTCGCGGTCGGCACCCGCGCGGGCATCCGCCGCGTGCGCGCCGTCGACGGCGGGTTCGCCGCCGACCTCGGGCTCGTGCGCCTCGAGGACGGCGAGCCGATCGTGCGCGCTCGCGGGCTCGCCGTGCCCAGACCCGGTCAGCGCGTCGACGTCGGCAACCCCCACGTCGTCGTCGCGCTCGCCGACGACGACGAGCTCGCGAGCCTCGACCTGCACGAGGCGCCGACGCTCGACCCTGTCGCGCCCGATGGCGCGAACGTCGAGCTCGTCGTGCCGCAGGGGATCTCCGGCGACGAGGGGCGCATCCGCATGCGCGTGCACGAGCGCGGCTCGGGCGAGACGCTCTCGTGCGGCACGGGTGCCGTCGCCGCCGCGTTCGCGACCCGGCACTGGGCGGGCGGCGCGCCCGACCGCTGGCGCGTGGAGGTGCCAGGCGGCGTCGTGCACGTCGACGTCGACGTCCGCCCCGACGGCGAGCACGCGTGGCTCACCGGTCCCGCGCAGATCGTCTTCCGCGGCCAGACCGACATCCTCTAGGCGCCAGGCTCCGCCGCCTCGACGCGCGTCACGCGCAGGATGCGGAACGTCTTCTTCGACGTGGCGCGCTCGGCCGCCAGTCCATCCTGCTCGTCGAGCCACCGCAGCAGCGAGTCGGAGCCGAGGTGCTTCTGCACGACGAGCCACGCCTCCCCGCCCACGGCCAGCCGGGGGAGCCACTCCAGCAGCAGCGCGTGCAGGGCCTGCTTGCCGATGCGGATCGGCGGGTTCGACCAGATCCCCTGGAAGCGAACATCCGGCACATCGCCGGGCAGGGCGGGCGTGACGTTTGCTACGCTGACACGCTCGGCATTGCGCCGGACGAGGTCCACCGCCCTCGGATTCACATCCACCGCCCACACCCGCGCATCCGGTGCGCGGAGCGCGAGCGAGAGGGCGATCGGGCCCCAGCCTGCGCCGAGGTCGAGCAGGTCGCCGGACTGCGGCGGCTCCGGGGTCTCGTCGAGCAGCACGCTCGTGCCGACGTCGAGGCCGTCGCCCGAGAACACCCCGGGCGCCGTGAGCAGCGAGTGCTCGCGGCCGGCGAGGGGCACGCGCACCTCGCGCGTGGGCGCATCGCCCTCGGCGGCGGAGAAGTAGTGGTCGGTCACGCACCGACCGTAGTGGAGGAGACAGCATGGCGGACGGCACCTCGCGCGCGGATCGCATCCTCGAGTGGGCGGACACCACCGACGAGCGCGTGCTCGACGCGGCTGCGCAGGCGCTGCAGCCGGGTGCGGCCGACGGCGACTTCGACGGCGAGCAGCTCGATCGCGCCGATCGTGCGGCCCTGCGCCGCGTCAGCGGTCTGCGCACCGAGCTCGAGGACGTCACGGAGGTCGAGTACCGCGAGCTGCGGCTCGAGAACGTCGTGCTCGTGGGCGTGCACGCCGGCGGCGTCGTCGACGCCGAGCATTCGCTGCGCGAGCTCGCAGCCCTCGCCGAGACCGCTGGCGCGACCGTGCTCGACGGCGTGCTGCA
The DNA here is from genome assembly GCF_979255995.1 of Agrococcus sp. AC640b. Classification (NCBI taxonomy): domain Bacteria; kingdom Bacillati; phylum Actinomycetota; class Actinomycetes; order Micrococcales; family Microbacteriaceae; genus Agrococcus; species Agrococcus sp. AC640b. The sequence continues at coordinate 32,364 of NZ_CEEDMM010000014.1, read as the reverse complement.
GCGCCGCCCGCACCCCGACGCGGCGACCTACGTCGGCAAGGGCAAGGCCGCCGAGCTCGCCGCGCTCGTCAAGGAGACCGGCGCCGACACGGTCATCGCCGACACCGAGCTCGCACCCAGCCAGCGGCGTGCGCTCGAGGACGTCGTCAAGGTGAAGGTCATCGACCGCACGGCCGTGATCCTCGACATCTTCAGCCAGCATGCGAAGTCCAGGGAGGGCAAGGCGCAGGTCGAGCTCGCACAGCTCGAGTACCTCCTGCCGCGCCTGCGCGGCTGGGGCGAGTCGATGTCGCGGCAGGCGGGTGGACAGGTCGGCGGTCAGGGCGCCGGCATGGGCTCGCGCGGCCCCGGCGAGACGAAGATCGAGCTCGACCGTCGCCGCATCCACACGCGCATGGCGCGGCTGCGCAAGCAGATCAAGGAGTTCGCGCCCGCCCGCAAGGCGAAGCGCGCCAACCGCGACCGCAACGCGGTGCCGTCGGTCGCGATCGCCGGGTACACGAACGCAGGCAAGTCGAGCCTGCTCAACCGACTGACGAACGCAGGCGTGCTCGTCGAGAACTCGCTGTTCGCGACGCTCGACGCGACCGTGCGCCGCACCGAGACGCCGGACGGCCGACTGTTCACGCTCGCCGACACCGTGGGGTTCGTGCGCAACCTCCCGCATCAGCTCGTCGAGGCGTTCCGATCGACGCTCGAGGAGGTCGGCGAGTCCGACGTCATCGTGCACGTCGTCGACGCGAGCCACCCCGACCCCGCGGCACAGCTCGCGACCGTGCGCGAGGTCATCGGCGAGACCGGTGCGCGCGACATCCCCGAGATCGTCGCGTTCAACAAGGCCGACCTCGTCTCCGACGACGAGCTGCTCGTGCTGCGTGGGCTCGTGCCCACCGCCGTCTTCGTCTCCGCGAGGACCGGCAGGGGCATCGCCGAGCTGCGCGAGCGCATCGCCGAGCTGCTCCCACGGCCCACGGTGCCCATGTCGCTGCTCGTGCCCTTCGACCGCGGCGACGTCGTCTCGCGCATCCACGAGCACTTCACGCTCGAGCGCGAGACGTACGACGCCGACGGCACCCGGCTCGACGTGCTCGTCACCGAGGACGCCGTCGACGGACTCGAGGAGTTCCGCACCGTGTGACGCTCCGCGACGCCGGCGCTCCGGGGTCTAGACGGAGCGGAGCACGGCCACGACGCGGCCGAGCACGACCGCGGCGTCGCCGAGGATCGGCTCGAAGGCCGAGTTGCGCGGCAGCAGCCACGTGTGGCCGTCGCGCTGCCGGAAGACCTTGACCGTCGCCTCGTCGTCGAGCATCGCCGCGACGATGTCGCCGTTCTCGGCGGTCGCCTGCTGCGTGACGACGACCCAGTCGCCGTCGCAGATCGCCGCGTCGATCATCGACTCGCCCACGACCTTGAGCATGAAGAGGTCGTCGCCCTTGCCGACGAGCGAGCGGGGGAGGGGGAAGACCTCCTCGACCTGCTGCTCGGCCGTGATGGGCACGCCTGCGGCGATGCGTCCGACGAGCGGCACGAACGCCGTCGCGTCGGCGCCGACGGCATCGGCGGGGTCGACGGACTCGACGAGCACCTCGATGGCGCGGGGCCGAGCGGGATCGCGTCGGATGGCACCCGCGAGCTCGAGCTGGCCGAGCTGGTGCGTGACGCTCGAGAGCGAGGAGAGCCCGACGGCGTCGCCGATCTCGCGATAGCTGGGCGGGTAGCCGCGCTGGCGCACGGACTGCTGGATGCAGGCGAGGATCGCCTGCTGCTTCTCGGTGAGCTGCCGCTGGGTCATCGCCGTCGTCCTCCTCGAGCGACCGTGTCGGTGGTCGCCGATTGACTGTGCCTCGTTCGAAAGCGTATCCGACGGAACCCCCGAGGCGTACGCGTGTTCGAGCGTGTCGTCCAGCAATCGAGGGCTATTCCGGCTCTTGACGAACGGATGATCCGAAGGTACGTTCGAATGACGGAACGCGGGTGCAGCGCTCCCGGCCGAGCGCCGCACCCGCGATCCGACTCCCGGAAGGAGCGAGACATGACCACGATCGCCACCCAGGCCCCTCGCCTGCAGGCACCCCAGCTCCGCGTAACGGTGCGCGGACGTCGTGCGCTCGCCGTGCTCGTCGCGGCCCCCGTGCTGGCGCTCGGAGGGCTCGGCGTGCTGCAGGCCGCCACCGCATCCGCAGGGCAGCAGGCATCGGAGGTCTCGTACGAGACCGTCGTCGTGCAGCCCGGGCAGACGCTGTGGTCGATCGCCTCCGCGGTCGCACCCGACGTCGACCCCCGCGAGGTCATCGCCGACATCCAGCAGCTCAACGAGGTCGGCGGCGCGATCCAGCCCGGTCAGCAGCTGACGATCCCCGCCGAGTACACGCGCTGACGCAGCGCCTCGCGCGCACCGAGCATCGGCTCGGCCGCGACGCCCCACCCCGTGCAGGGGTGGGGCGTTCGTCGTCTCCTGCACGCGCTCGCGCCTAGGCTTGCCTGGTGGCCTCGCTCGACGACCTCCCGCTCCGTGCCGACCTCGTCGGTCGCGTGCCCTACGGCGCGCCGCAGCTCGACGTGCCCGTGCGGCTCAACGTCAACGAGAACGCGTTCCCCATCGACGACGTCGTCGTCGACGACGTGGTCGCTGCGGTGCGCGAGGCGGTCGCGGGCGTGCATCGCTACCCCGACCGCGAGTTCACCGAGCTGCGTGCGGCGTTCGCGGCGTATCTCGGCCACGGGCTCACCGCCGAGCGGATCTGGGCTGCGAACGGCTCGAACGAGGTGCTGCAGCACGTGCTGCAGGCGTTCGGCGGTCCGGGTCGCACGCTGCTGTCGTTCTCGCCCACCTACTCGATGTACCCGCTGCTCGCTCAGGGCGTGGGGGCGCAGTACGTCGTCGAGCCGCGCGCCGACGACTTCACGCTCGCTCCCGAGACGGTCGTCGCCGCCATCGAGCGCCACGACCCCGACGTCGTCTTCCTCTGCGCGCCCAACAACCCCACGGGCACCGCGATCTCGATCGAGACGATCGAGGCCGCAGCATCCGCAGCCCGTGGCATGGTGCTCGTCGACGAGGCGTACGGGGAGTTCGCGCACGACAGGACGCAGACGGCGCTCACGCTCCTGCCCCGCTTCGAGCGACTCATCGTCTCGCGCACGATGAGCAAGGCGTTCGCGTACGCGGGCGTGCGCGTCGGCTACCTCGCCGCCGACCCGGCCGTCATCGACGCCCTGCGTCTCGTGCGACTGCCGTACCACCTCTCGGCGCTGACGCAGGCCGCTGCCCTCGCAGCGTTGCGGCACGCACCCACGATGCTCGCGCGAGTCGACGAGCTGCGCGCGCAGCGCGACCGCATCGTCGTCGAGCTCGCGCGCCTCGGCCTCGCCCCGCACCCGTCCGACGCGAACTTCGTGCTGTTCGGCGGCCTGGCCGATCCCCAGGCCGCGTTCGAGGGCCTGCTCGCCGACGGCGTGCTCGTGCGCGACGTCGGCATCCCCCACACGCTGCGGGTCACGGCCGGCACCCCGGCCGAGACCGACGCCTTCCTCGCATCCGTCGCGCGCTTCGCGCCCTCCGCACGACCGTAGGATCTATGACCATGCGCACCGCACGCATCGCCCGCACGACGAGCGAGTCCTCCATCGAGCTCGAGCTCGACCTCGACGGCACCGGCACGAGCGAGATCTCGACGACCGTCCCGTTCTACGACCACCTGCTCACGGCCCTGTCGAAGCACTCGCTCATCGACCTGCGCGTGCGCGCGACGGGCGACACCGACATCGACGCGCACCACACGGTCGAGGACACGGCGATCTGCCTCGGCCTCGCGCTCGGCGAGGCGCTGGGCGACAAGGCAGGCATCCGCCGCTACGGCGACGCGACGGTGCCGCTCGACGAGGCGCTCGCTCGCGCGGTCGTCGACCTGTCCGGCCGCCCCTTCCTCGTGCACTCCGGCGAGCCGGCCGGGTTCGAGCTGCACCGCATCGGCGGCCACTTCACCGGCTCCCTCGTGCGCCACGTCTTCGAGGCCATCGCATTCAACGCGCGCATGACCGTGCACGTGGAGGCGCTCGCCGGCCGCGACCCGCACCACGTCGCCGAGGCCGAGTTCAAGGCGCTCGCACGTGCGCTGCGCGTCGCGGTCGAGCCCGACCCCCGCGTCTCGGGCATCCCCTCCACCAAGGGGGCGCTCTGACCCCCACCGTCGCGCTGCTCGACTACGGGATGGGCAACGTCCACTCCGCCGCGAAGGCCCTCGAGGCTGCCGGGGCGAGGGTGACGCTCACCGCCGACCGCGCGACGATCATGGAGGCCGACGGACTCGTCGTGCCCGGCGTCGGCTCGATCGCGTCGTGCATGGCGGGCATCGAGGCCGTGCGCGGTGGCGAGCTCATCGGCCGCAGGCTCGCGGGCGGGCGGCCCGTGCTGGGCATCTGCGTCGGCATGCAGGTGCTGTTCGAGCACGGCTCGGAGGGGCGCGAGGAGACGACGGCGCTCGGCGAGTGGCCGGGGACCGTGCGCAGGCTCGACGCCGACGTGCTGCCGCACATGGGCTGGAACACCGTCGAGCCCGGCGAGGGGTCGCGGCTGTTCGCCGGGCTCGAGCGGGAGCGGTTCTACTTCGTGCACTCGTATGCCGCGACCGAGTGGCTCATCGACCCGCACCCGCGCATCCGGCGTCCCATCACGACGTGGGCCGAGCACGGCGAGCGCTTCCTCGCCGCGGTCGAGAACGGCCCGCTGTGCGCCACCCAGTTCCACCCCGAGAAGTCGGGGGAGGCGGGCGTGCGCCTGCTGGCCAACTGGGTCGGCACGCTCAGCCCTCAGTAGCATCCCCTCCGGCACCGACGAAAGCGATCCATGACCGACTTCTCCCAGGCACCCCGCCTGACCCTCCTGCCCGCCGTCGACGTCGCGAACGGCAAGGCCGTGCGGCTCACGCAGGGCAAGGCGGGCACCGAGCAGTCGTTCGGCAGCCCCGTCGACGCCGCGCTCGACTGGGTGCACCAGGGCGCCGAGTGGATCCACCTCGTCGACCTCGACGCCGCCTTCGGTCGCGGCGAGAATCGCGGCGCGATCCGCAAGGTCATCAAGGCCGTCCGGGGCGATGCGCTCATCGAGCTCTCCGGCGGCATCCGCGACGACCGCTCGCTCGAGGCGGCGCTCGAGACCGGCGCGAAGCGCATCAACCTCGGCACGGCGGCCCTCGAGAACCCCGAGTGGACGGCGCACGTCATCGCCGAGTACGGCGACCAGATCGCCGTCGGTCTCGACGTGCGCGGCACGACGCTCGCCGCGCGCGGCTGGACGCAGGACTCCGGCGACCTGTGGGAGGTGCTCGACCGCCTCGAGGACGCCGGATGCAGCCGCTACGTCGTCACCGACGTGACGAAGGACGGCATGCTCAACGGTCCGAACGTCGAGCTGCTGCAGCAGATCGCAGAGCGCACCGACCGGCCGATCGTCGCCTCCGGTGGCGTGTCGAGCCTCGACGACATCGCTGCGCTGCGCGAGCTCGTGCCGGTGGGCGTCGAGGGTGCGATCGTCGGCAAGGCACTGTACGCGGGCGCCTTCACGCTCAAGGCGGCGCTCGACGTCGCGGGGAAGTGACGGGCACGGGCGACTCCGCCGGACGCCCGTGGGGCGGTCGCACGTTCCAGCATCACGACACGGCGTACGCGGGTGACGACGGCAGCGCGCCGCCCGCGTTCCTCGTGGCTGCGGCAGCGTTGCGCGACGGCTCCGGCGACGTCGCAGGCGTCGTGGAGGCGCTGCGCGGAGCCCGGCTGCTCGTGCCGCTCGTCGCCGAGGCGGGCGGGACCGAGACGATCGGCGGCCGCACGGCCGAGACGAGCCAGGAGCTCTCGATCGTCGCGGTCGCAGGGCCCGACGGCGCGCCCATCCTGCCGATGACGTCGAGCGCCGAGGCCATGCGCGCATGGCGGCCGGATGCGCGGCCCGTGCCCGCGTCGATCGAGCGCTGCGCGGCTGCGGCGCTCGAGGACGCCGGGCGCGTCGTGGTCGATCCAGGATCGCCGTCGGAGGTCGTGCTGCGGCGCAGCGCGCTCGTGGCGCTGCTGACGGGGGAGCCGTGGATGCCGCCGCACCGGCATCCGATCGTGCAGGCCGAGCTCGTGGGGCCGTTGCTCGCGATCGACGGCGTCGAGGCGGTCGCGCTCGCCGACGCCGATCCGACGGCGCGGCTGCTGGGGCGCGAGCTCGAGGTGCGCGCCATCGCATCGCCGGGCGTCGACCGCGCGAGCGTGCAGTCGGACTTCGAGCGCACGGTCGCCGCGATCGGCACGCGTCGCTCGACGTGGCAGGACGCCGTGACCGACGTCGCGATCGAGGTCGTCTGGCTCGCGCAGCCGACGCGCATCGCCTCTGGCGCGAACGTCGCGGTCTACCGCGCGCGCTGACCGGTGCGGGAGCCGACGACCACGCGTCGGCGCCGCTCAGGTGACGGGGCCCGTGAACCGCTCGCCAGGGCCCTTGCCGGGCGCGTCGGGGATGGCGGAGGCCTCGCGGAACGCGAGCTGCACCGAGCGCAGGCCGTCGCGCAGGGGAGCGGCGTGGATCCCGCCGATCTCGGCCGCCGCCGCCGTCACGAGGCCCGCGAGGGCGTTGATGAGCTTGCGCGCCTCGTCGAGGTCGACCTCGGTCGTCGCGTCCGGCCCGTCGCCGAGCCCCAGCTTCACCGCCGCCGCGCTCAGCAGGTGGATCGCCACCGTGTTGATGAGCTCGACTGCGGGCACCTCTGCGATGTCCCGCGTCAGGTCGTCGTCCTGCACCGGTGGTCTCCCTGTCTGATGCTCGCCCGGGATGCCGGGCTTCTGGTACGCTACTGGTTGGTCTGGGCTCGCCCAGGCTCATGGAAGTGGAGTCTCTCCCACCCGCAGCCGTATTCGAGGCTATCGGGTCCAGGCGCCCCGCCGGTGACGGCAGCGGGTGCCGAGCCAGGTCGTCTCGCGATCTGAAGGCTCCTCCTCCGTGCCATCGATCTCGAAGCACCAGGAGCATCACATCAGCGATCCCCGCATCAACGAGCGCATCCGCGTCCCCGAGGTTCGTCTCGTCGGCCCCGCCGGCGAGCAGGTCGGCATCGTCGGAGTCGACGCTGCGTTGCGTCTCGCCCGCGAGGCCGATCTCGACCTCGTCGAGGTCGCACCCGAGGCACGCCCGCCCGTCGCGAAGATCATGGACTTCGGCAAGTTCAAGTACGAGCAGGCGCAGAAGGCCAAGGAGGCTCGTCGCAACCAGGCGAACACGGTCCTCAAGGAGGTCCGGTTCCGTCTGAAGATCGACGAGCACGACTACGAGACCAAGCGCAAGCGCGCGGAGGGCTTCCTGCAGGACGGCGACAAGGTCAAGGCCATGATCCTGTTCCGCGGCCGCGAGCAGTCGCGTCCCGAGATGGGCGTCCGCCTGCTGCAGCGCTTCGCCGAGGACATCGGCGAGTGGGGCGTCGTCGAGAACCGTCCGACGCAGGACGGCCGCAACATGACGATGATCGTCGGCCCGCTGCGCTCGAAGAGCGACGCGAAGGCCGAGCAGAACGCCGCTCGTGCCCAGATCCGCGAGGCGGAGCAGGAGAAGCGTCGCGCCGCTGCCGAGGAGCAGGCTGCGCACCAGGCCGAGATCGAGGCGCAGCGTCCCGCTCGCGCCGTCGAGCCCGTCCGCGAGACGCGTGCGGCCCGGATGGCGAACCAGCAGGCTGCGACGCGTCCGTCGCGCGGTGGCCGCGATCGCGATCGCGACGACCGTCCGCCCCGCCGTGACCGCGAGGAGCGCGAGCCGCGTTCGTCCGAGCCCCGCTCGTCCGAGTCGCGCGAGTCGCGTCCGCCGCGTCCGAGCTCGACCTCGAGCTCCGGCTCGGGTGCGACGGCGCCGAAGGTCCCCGCAGCGCGTCCCGGCGTCGCGGCATCGGCGGCGGCGCGCATGCTCGCCGCGAAGCCCGCCGCCGCGCCGGCTGCGAAGCCCGACGACTCTGCTGCGAAGCCCGCAGCGGACGAGAAGCCAGCCGCACCCGCTGCCAAGCCAGCAGCGTCCGCGGCGAAGCCGGCAGCGTCCGCTGCCGCCAAGCCCGCGGCCAAGCCGGCGACTCCCGCCGCCAAGCCCGCATCGAAGTAGGAGCATCCATGCCCAAGCAGAAGACGCACTCCGGTGCGAAGAAGCGCTTCAAGGTCACCGGCAGCGGCAAGATCCGCAAGCAGCAGGCCGGCATGCGCCACAACCTCGAGGTGAAGTCGTCGGTCCAGACGCGTCGCCTCAACAAGGACAAGGTGCTGGCGCCCGCGGACGCCAAGGTCATCAAGAAGCTGCTCGGCCGCTGAGCCGAAGAACGTAGGAGAACAGCAATGGCACGTGTCAAGCGGGCAGTCAACGCCCACAAGAAGCGTCGGGTCATCCTCGAGCGCGCAGAGGGCTACCGCGGTCAGCGGTCGCGTCTCTATCGCAAGGCGAAGGAGCAGGTCACCCACTCCCTCACCTACGCGTACCGCGACCGTCGCGCCAAGAAGGGCGAGTTCCGTCGCCTCTGGATCCAGCGCATCAACGCCGCATCGCGTCAGAACGGCCTCACGTACAACCGCCTCATCCAGGGTCTGAACCTGGCCGGCGTCGAGGTCGACCGTCGCATCCTGGCCGAGCTCGCCGTGCACGAGCCCGCCACGTTCGCGTCGCTCGTCGCGACGGCGAAGGCCGCACTGCCGGCCGACACCTCGGCAGCGAAGACCGCCGAGTAGTCACCCGGTGATCGAGAGCCCACGGCACCAGCTGGTGCGTGCGGCGTCGAGACTCCAGCAGCGAGCAGCCCGGTCGGAGACCGGGCTGTTCCTGTTGGAGGGCCCGAACGCCCTGCGCGAGGCGATCGCGGCGGATGCCGTCGCGGAGGCGTTCGCGACCCAGGCGTTCGTCGACCGCCACCCGGATCTCGCCGCCGCGCTCGGCGACACGCTCGAGATCGCGGGCGACCGCGTGCTCGCGGCGCTGAGCGACACCGTGCAGCCCCAGGGCGTCGTCGCGGTGTGCAGGCAGCAGCCGCGCGGACTCGAGCGCGTGCTCGAGGGCGCGACCCTCGCCGTGCTGCTGCACGAGGTGCAGGATCCCGGCAACCTCGGCACGATCCTGCGCGTCGCGGACGCGGCCGGTGCCGACGGCGTCGTGGTGACGCGGTCGAGCGTCGACCCCTACAACCCGAAGGTCGTCCGTGCGACGACGGGGTCGATCCTGCACGTGCCGCACTCGGTCGGCGTCACGACCGAGGATGCCGTGCTCGCCGCACGCATGGCGGGCCTCCAGGTGCTCGCCGCCGACGTCTCCGGCGACGACCTCACCGCCCCCGCGATCCGCGAGCGGCTCGCGCGCCCGACGGCGTGGCTGTTCGGCAACGAGGCACGCGGGCTCGACCCGCAGACGCTCGCGCTCGCCGACGCCGTCGTGCGCGTGCCGATCTACGGCGGCGCCGAGTCGCTGAACCTCGCCACCGCAGCATCGGTGTGCCTGTACCAGTCGGCATTCGCCCACGCCGACGGGTGACCCGGGAGGTCGTCGCCATAACCATTCGGTGACGATCTCTCGGCGGAAACATCGACGACACATGGGGTGCGCTTGACTGGGGTCATGCAGCCGATGGTCGAGATCGAGCACGTCAACAAGCACTATGGCGAGCTCCATGTCCTGAAGGACATCACCACCACGATCGACAAGGGTCAGGTCGTCGTCGTGCTCGGTCCGTCGGGATCGGGCAAGTCGACGCTCTGCCGCGCGATCAACCGCCTCGAGACCATCGATGACGGCTCGATCAAGATCGACGGCACCCTGCTGCCGAACGAGGGCAAGCAGCTCGCGCGTCTGCGCGCCGACGTCGGCATGGTGTTCCAGTCGTTCAACCTCTTCGCGCACAAGTCGATCCTCGAGAACGTCACCCTCGGCCCGATGCAGGTGCGCAAGATGCGGCGCAAGGAGGCGGAGGAGCGCGGCATGGCCCTGCTCGATCGCGTCGGCATCGCCAACCAGGCCAACAAGATGCCCGCGCAGCTCTCCGGCGGCCAGCAGCAGCGCGTGGCGATCGCGCGCTCGCTCGCGATGCAGCCGAAGGTCATGCTCTTCGACGAGCCCACGAGCGCCCTCGACCCCGAGATGGTCAACGAGGTGCTCGACGTCATGGTGGGTCTCGCCAAGGAGGGCATGACGATGATCGTCGTGACCCACGAGATGGGCTTCGCCAAGAAGGCAGCCGATCGCGTGGTGTTCATGGCGGAGGGCGCGATCGTGGAAGACACGACGCCCGACGAGTTCTTCGCCGCGCCCAAGAGCGCGCGCGCCCAGGACTTCCTCTCGAAGATCCTCACGCACTGAGGCTCGAGGAAGCACACCCCCTACCAGGAGGCACCACACATGCGCATGAACAAGCTGGGTCTCGGCATCGCCGGGATCGCGCTGCTCGCCCTCACGGCGTGCGGCGGCCCCGCAGGCACGACGTCCGACGGCGACGAGGAGTCGGGCGCTGGCGCCGAGACGTCGGCCGACAACCCGTACGGCCTCGAGGTCGCGGAGAACCCCGAGTTCCCCGAGGGCTCGACGATGGCTGCGCTCGCCGAGGCGGGCTCGATCACGATCGGCACGAAGTACGACCAGCCGCTCTTCGGCCTCGTGGGCCCCGACGGCTCGCCCGTGGGCTTCGACGTCGCGATCGGCGCGCTCGTCGCGGCGGAGCTCGGCATCGCCTTCGACGACATCGAGTTCGAGGAGACGGTCTCCGCCAACCGCGAGACCTTCATCTCCAACGGCACGGTCGACATCGTCGTCGCGACGTACACGATCAACGACGCCCGCAAGGAGGTCATCTCCTTCGCAGGCCCGTACTACGAGGCCGGCCAGGCGCTGATGGTCGCCGAGGGCAACCCCGAGGGCATCGAGGGTCCCGAGGACGTCGAGGGCCAGCCGGTGTGCTCGGTCGAGGGATCGACCCCGGCCGCGAACATCGTCGACGAGTACGGCGCCGAGCTCGTCGCGACCGACACCTACTCCAACTGCCTCGACCCGCTGCGCAACGGCCAGGTCGTCGCGGTCACGACCGACAACGTGATCCTCTCGGGCTTCGTCGACCAGAACGCGGGCGAGTTCGAGCTCGTCGGCGACGGCGCGACGTTCACCGAGGAGCCCTACGGCATCGGCCTGGCGCTCGAGGACACCGAGTTCCGCGACTGGATCAACGACGTGCTCGAGGCCTCGTACGAGGACGGCACGTGGGACTCCCTGTGGGAGCAGACCGCAGGTGCGGTCCTGCCGACGCCGGAGCCCCCGGCCGTCGACCGCTACTGATCCGCTGATCCGCATTCGTGGGGCCCGGGACATCCGGGCCCCACGAACCATCCTTGGACGAGGGACATGCAAGCACTCTTCGAGAACGGCGACCTCTGGTTGCAGGGCATGGGCAGCACGCTCATGCTCGTCGCGATCACGACGCTCGTCGGCCTCCCGCTCGGCGCGGTCCTCGCGGGCATGCGCGTCTCTCCCGTCGCGGCGTTCCGCGTCGCGAGCACCATCTACATCGAGCTGGCCAGGAACACGCCGCTGACGCTCGTGTTCTTCTTCACCGCGTTCGTGCTGCCGCGCGTCGGGCTCACGCTCGACTTCCTCGTCGGCGCGATCGCGGCGCTGACCTTCTACACGAGCGCGTTCTTCGCCGAGGCCGTGCGCTCGGGCATCAACTCCGTCGCCGTCGGCCAGGCCGAGGCTGCGCGGTCGGTCGGCCTCGGGTTCGGGCAGACCATGACGCTCGTCATCCTGCCGCAGGCGATCCGCTCGGTCGTGCCGCCGCTCATCAACGTGATCATCGCGCTGACGAAGAACACCTCGGTCGCGATGGGCTTCTTCATCTTCACCCTCACGTCGGTCGCGCAGCGGCTCTCCAACACGGACGGCGACCAGGCGCTGTCGATCTTCGTCGGCATCGCGTTCTCCTACCTGATCATCACGGTGCCGCTCGGCCAGCTCGCCGACTACCTCGAGAAGAAGTGGAGGGTGCAGCGATGAGCGCCAACGTCCTCTACGACGTGCCCGGCCCGAAGGCCAAGCGCGTCTCCCGCCTGCTGTCGGTCATCTTCGCCGTCGTCTTCGCAGGACTGCTCGGCTTCGGCGTCTACCAGCTCTGGCTCGGCGGCGCGTTCTACCAGGACCGCTGGGACATCTACCTGCAGCCCGAGACCTGGACGGGCCGTCGCGCGCTGCTCGCGGGGCTCGGCACGACGCTGAGCGCCTTCGCGCTCGGCAGCCTCCTCGCGCTCGCGGTCGGCTTCGCCTTCGCGCTGGCCCGCGCCGCGAAGACGCCGTTCGTGCGCATCCCCGCGACGATCGTGCTCGAGTTCTTCCGCGGCATGCCCGTGCTGCTCATGATCCTGTTCGTCTTCATCGTCGCGAACACGGGAGCCTTCTGGGCCGTCGTCATCGCGCTGGGCATCTACAACGGCGCGATCATCGGCGAGGCGATCCGATCGGGCATCGCGTCGCTGCCGAGGGGGCAGCGCGAGAGCGGCCTCGCGATCGGCCTGCGCCCGTTCCAGGCCACGGTGCTCATCGAGCTGCCGCAGGCGGTGCGCAACATGCTGCCGATCATCATCGCCCAGCTCGTCGTGCTGCTGAAGGACACGGCGCTCGGCTACATCGTCGCGAGCTCCGACCTCATCACGATCGGTCGCGACCTGGCGGAGTTCTTCGGTGCCGGTCGCTACGCGCTGTCGATGTTCTTCGTGCTCCTCGCGATCTACCTCGCGCTCAACCTCTCCCTCTCCTGGGTCGCCCGCTTCGCGTCCAAGCAGGTCTCGAAGCCCCGCAAGGGCGGCAAGAACCTCGACGGCACGAAGACCGAGCCGCTGCAGCTGTCGACGCAGGCGCTGCGCACGCAGCACGAGGGCGACGACCTGCCGCCGGAGGCGCCGCGCCCCTGATCGGGTCGAGCGCTCGCCGCGGATACGATGGACCACTGTGTCCATCCCCGATCTGACGACGAGGCTCGAGGCCGCCGTGACGGCCGCGCTCGATGCCATCGCGTCGGCGACCACCGTCGCCGAGCTGCAGTCCGCCAAGTCCGCGCACAACGGGCAGGGGAGCGAGCTCGCCTCGCTCAACGGCTCGCTGCGCGACCTCGCCCCCGAGCTGCGCAAGGAGGCGGGCGCCGCGATCGGCCAGGCTCGCGGCCGCGTCGCGCACGCGATCGAGGCGCGCCAGGGCGAGCTCGCCGTCGCCGAGGAGCAGGCGCGGCTGCAGGCCGAGGCCGTCGACGTCACGGCGCTGCCGACGCAGCAGCGACCCGGCTCGCGGCATCCGCTCACGCTGCTCATGGACGAGATGGCCGACATCTTCACCGGCATGGGCTGGGAGGTGGCGGAGGGGCCGGAGCTCGAGCACGAGTGGTACAACTTCGACGCCCTCAACGTCGACCCCGACCACCCCGCACGCGGGGAGTCCGACACGTTCTACGTCGAGCCGGCCTCCAAGCACCTCGTCATGCGCACGCAGACGAGCCCCGTGCAGGTGCGCTCGCTGCTCACGCGCGAGCTGCCCGTCTACGTCGTCGCACCCGGCCGCACGTACCGCACCGACGAGATCGACGCGACGCACCTGCCGGTGTTCACGCAGATCGAGGGCCTCGCCGTCGACGAGGGCATCACGATGGCGCACCTGCGCGGCACCCTGGAGCACCTCGCCCGTGCGATGTTCGGCGAGGACGCGAGGATCCGCCTGCGCCCCAACCACTTCCCCTTCACCGAGCCGAGCGCCGAGATGGACGTGTGGCATCCCGGCATGCGCGGAGGCCCGCGCTGGGTCGAGTGGGGCGGCTGCGGCATGGTGCACCCCAACGTGCTGCGCTCCGCCGGCGTCGACCCCGACCGCTACTCGGGCTTCGCGTTCGGCATGGGCATCGAACGCACCCTCCAGTTCCGCTACCAGCTCGACGACATGCGCGACATGATCGAGGGCGACGTCCGCTTCTCCGAGCAGTTCGGGATGGTCATCTGATGCGCGCCCCCATGTCCTGGCTCCGCGAGCACGTGGAGGTGCCTGCCGGCACGACCGGCGACGACGTCCACGCGGCGCTCGTCCGCGTCGGGCTCGAGGAGGAGGCGCTGCACGGCGGCGACGTCACGGGCCCGCTCGTCGTCGGCCGCGTGCTGTCGTTCGAGGAGGAGCAGCACAAGAACGGCAAGACGATCCGCTGGGTGCAGGTCGACGTCGGCGAGACCGAGCCCCGCGGCATCGTATGCGGTGCAGGCAACTTCCTCGTCGACGACCTCGTCGTCGTGTCGCTGCCGGGTGCCGTGCTGCCGGGCGGCTTCGCGATCTCGGCGCGCAAGACGTACGGACACGTGTCCGACGGCATGATCGCCTCCGAGCGCGAGCTGGGCCTCGGCGACGACCACGACGGCATCCTGCGCCTGAACGCCAAGGGCTACGACGCGACCCCCGGCGACGACGCGCTCGCCCTCCTCGGCCTCGACGACGTCGCGGTCGAGGTCAACGTGACGCCCGATCGCGGCTACGTGCTGTCGATCCGCGGCATGGCGCGCGAGCTCGCGCTCTCGACCGGCTGGGCCTTCCACGACCCCGCCGCGATCGAGCCCGCCGAGGGCACGGGCTTCCCCGTGACGATCGCCGACGACGCGCCCATCCGCGGCGTCGCCGGCTGCGGAGCCTTCGTCGCCCGCGCCGTGCGCGGCATCGACGCGACCCGGCCGACGCCGCGCTGGATGCAGCAGCGGCTGACCCTCGCGGGCATGCGGCCCATCTCGATCGCCGTCGACATCACGAACTACGTCATGCTCGAGCTCGGCCAGCCGATCCACGGCTACGACCTCGACCTGCTGCAGGGCGGCATCGTCGTGCGCCGTGCGACGCCGGGCGAGACGATCGTCACGCTCGACGACGTCACGCGCACGCTCGACGTCGAGGACCTGCTCATCTGCGACGACATGGGTCCCGTCGGGCTCGCGGGCGTCATGGGCGGCGACCGCACCGAGATGTCGGCGACGACGACCGACGTGCTCGTCGAGGCCGCCTGGTTCCACGGCGTCTCCATCGCGCGCACCGCGCGCAGGCACCGGCTGTGGAGCGAGGCGTCGAAGCGGTTCGAGCGCGGCGTCGACCCCGCGCTGCAGGCGG
The DNA here is from genome assembly GCF_979255995.1 of Agrococcus sp. AC640b. Lineage (NCBI taxonomy): Bacteria > Bacillati > Actinomycetota > Actinomycetes > Micrococcales > Microbacteriaceae > Agrococcus > Agrococcus sp. AC640b. The sequence continues at coordinate 17,213 of NZ_CEEDMM010000014.1, read as the reverse complement.
TCGCCGCGCAGCGCGTCGTCGACCTGCTCGTCGAGCTCGCGGGCGGCACGGCCGACGAGCTCGGCGCATCCGTCGGCACGGCGCCTGCGCAGCCGACCATCGCGTTCGCGCCGCAGGACGCGGCGCGCGTGACCGGCGCCGACTATCAGGACGACGAGACGCGTCGCGCGCTCGTCGCGATCGGCGCGACCGTCGTCGACGGTGCGGGCGGCACGTGGCTCGTGACGCCGCCGACGTGGCGTCCCGACATCACCGAGCGCGTCGACCTCGTCGAGGAGGCCGCCCGCGTCGTCGGGTACGACCGCATCCCGTCCGTGCTGCCGTCGCCGCCGTCCGGCCGCGGTCTCACGCGCCCGCAGCGGCTGCGTCGCGCCGTGTCGAACGCGCTCGCCTCGAGCGGCCTCACCGAGGTGCTCGTCGCACCCTTCCAGTCGGAGGCGGATGCGCGACGCGTCGGCCACGAGCCCGTGCGACTCACGAACCCGCTCGACGAGCGTCGTCCGTTCCTGCGCACGTCGCTCGTGCCGGGCCTCGTCGAGACGGCGCAGCGCAACGTGGGACGTGGTCTCACCGACCTCGGCATCTTCGAGGTGGGGGCGGTGTTCCGCATCGAGGGCGACCACGGCACGGATGCCGTGCCGGCTGGCGCGGTGCGCCCCGATGCCGCGACGCTCGCGACCCTCGACGCGCTGCCGACGCAGCCGCGCCACGTCGGCGCGCTGCTGCTGGGTGCGCGCGTGCAGAAGCAGCCGGGCCAGGCTCGGCAGCCGTACGGCGTGGCAGACGCCGTCGACGTGGCCCGTCGCGCCGCGCGCGCCCTGGGCGTCGCGGTCGAGGTGCGGCAGGCGCAGCGCGACTGGCTGCACCCGGGACGCACCGCGGAGGTGCTCGTGGGCGAGCAGGTCGTCGGCGTCGCCGCCGAGCTGCTGCCCTCGCTCGCCGTCGCTGCCGACCTGCCGCGGCAGGTCGCGGTCGTCGAGCTCGACCTCGACATGCTCGTCGCGCTCGCGCGAGTGGGGCTCGACACGGCCGCGATCGGTGCGACGCCCGCGGCGACGCAGGACCTCTCGGTCGTCGTCGACGCCTCCGTGCCCGCTGGCGAGGTGCTGCGTGCCGTGCGCGAGGGCGCAGGCGCGCTGCTCGAGCACGTCGCGCTCGTCGACGACTTCCGAGGTGGCGATCTCGACGGCGCGAAGTCGCTGACGTTCGCGCTGCGGTTCCGCGACCCGGAGCGCACGCTCACGGCCGCGGAGGCGACGGAGGCGAAGCTCGCGGGCCTCGCGGTCGCGACCGAGCGCACCGGGGCGGTGCTGCGCGACTGACGGGGCGTCGTCGCGCCGTGGCGACGATCACCCGTCGGATGGGGATGGCACGGGCGACGCGGGTAGCATCCGGGCCATGACCCAGATCACCGTGTCCGGCACCGGCGTCGAGCGTGCACCCGCAGAGCGCGCGACCGTCGTCGTGCAGACCCAGCACCGCGCGAAGCACCCAGAGGACGCCATCCGCACCGTGAGCGAGTCGCACGCGGCGATCGCAGCCCAGGCCCGTGCGTTCGTCGATGCGGGGCAGGCCGAGCGATGGCACGCCGACCGGGTCTTCGTCAGCCACCACGAGCAGTGGATCGGCGACGGCCAGCGTCGCGAGGTCGTGTTCGACGCGGCCGCGAGCGTGCACATCACGTTCCTCGACTTCGAGGCGCTCGGCGCGTGGATCGGCTCCATCGCCACGAAGCCCGTGCATCAGGTCGGCGGCATCCAGTGGTCGCTCGCCGACGAGACGACGCACGCGCTCGGCTCGAAGGCGCGCGCGGAGGCGATCGCCGACGCGCAGCGCAAGGCCGCCGACTTCGCTGCCGCGGCCGGACTCTCGACGCCGCGCATCGCGAGCATCCGCGAGGGCGGCCTCGACGACGGCCCGACCTTCAGGGCCCAGCCCATGGCGATGGGCATGCGCGCGGGCGCGGCAGCCGCCGACACGTCGATCGCGTTGCAGGGCAGCGACATCGAGGTCACGAGCGAGGTGCGCGTCGACTTCGAGGCGTGACGCGTGCACGGTGCAGCCGTGGCGGGGCGGCCGCCGCCGCGCGAGTAGCCTGGGAGCATGTCTGTCTCCGTCGCCGTGGCGGGTGCGAGTGGCTACGCCGGTGGCGAGCTGCTCCGCCTGCTCGCCCAGCACCCGGAGCTCGAGGTCGTCACCGTCACGGCGCACTCGAACGCCGGGCAGCCGCTCCTCGCCGTCCATCCGAACCTGCGATCGCTCGCATCGCTCTCCTTCGTCGAGACCACGGCGGCGCAGCTGCAGGGGCACGACGTCGTCTTCCTCGCGCTGCCGCACGGGCAGAGCGCAGCGATCGCGGCGCAGCTGCCCGACGACGTGCTCGTCGTCGATTGCGGCGCCGACCACCGGCTGCGCTCCGAGGCCGACTGGACCGCGTTCTACGGCGAGGGATGGGGCGGCGCGTGGCCGTACGGCCTGCCGGAGCTGCCCGACGGCGACGGACGCCAGCGACGCAACCTGCGCGGCGTGCGCCGCATCGCCGTGCCGGGATGCAACGTCACGGCCATCACGCTCGCGCTCGCGCCAGGCGTGCAGGCCGGTCTCGTCGATGCCACCGACGTCGTGGCGGTGCTCGCGGTCGGGCCCAGCGGCGCCGGCCGTGCGCTCAAGCCGCACCTGCTGGCCTCCGAGCTGCTCGGCAACGCCCAGGCGTACGCCGTCGGCGGCTCCCACCGCCACGTGCCCGAGATCGAGCAGAACCTCCGCGCGGCGGGCGCCGACGAGGTGCGCATCTCGTTCACGCCCGTCCTCGTGCCGATGGCGCGCGGGATCCTCGCGACGGTGACGGCGCCGTTGCGCGAGGGCGCGAGCCTCGACGACGTGCTGTCGTCCTGGCACTCGGCGTACGTCGACGAGCGCTTCGTGCACGTGCTGCCCCACGGCGAGACGCCGCGGGTGAGCGACGTCGTCGGCTCGAACAGCGCCATCATGGGCGTCACGGTCGACGAGCGCGCCGGCCGCGTCGTCGTGGTGTGCGCGATCGACAACCTCGGCAAGGGCACCGCAGGCGCCGCGATCCAGTCAGCGAACATCGCGCTGGGACTCGACGAGCACCTGGGCCTCGCGACCGACGGGCTCGCTCCGTGAGCGTGACGGCGCCGAAGGGGTTCCTGGCAGCCGGCGTCGCAGCGGGACTCAAGTCGTCGGGAGCCCGCGACGTCGCGCTCGTCGTGAACGACGGCCCGCTCGATTCCGCCGCCGCGGTGTTCACGAGCAACCGCGCGAAGGCGAACCCCGTCCTCTGGAGCGAGCAGGCGATCGCCGACGGCCGAGCTCGCGCCGTCGCGCTCAACTCCGGGGGTGCGAACTGCTTCACCGGATCGTTCGGGTTCCAGACGACGCATCAGACCGCAGAGCGCGTCGCCGAGCTCGTGGGTCTCGACGCGCAGGACGTCGTCGTGTGCTCGACGGGCCTCATCGGCGTCGGCGACGAGACGTTCCGTGCCGGCGTGCTGCACGGCATGCGGGATGCCGCGGCCGCGCTCCACGTCGACGGCGGCGACGACGCCGCGCACGCGATCATGACGACCGACTCCGTCGCGAAGCAGGTGCACGTCGTTCGCGACGGCTGGAGCGTCGGCGGCATGGCGAAGGGTGCCGGCATGCTGGCGCCCGGGCTCGCCACGATGCTCGTCGTGCTCACGACCGACGCCGTCGCCGACGCCGCGACGCTCGATGCCGCGCTGCGAGCAGCGACGCGCGTGACGTTCGACCGCCTCGACTCCGACGGCTGCATGTCGACGAACGACACCGTCGTGCTGCTGGCCTCCGGCGCCTCCGGCGTCACGCCGACGGCGGCGCAGCTCGCCGACGCCGTCACGGCCGCGAGCGACGACCTCGCCGCACGCCTGCAGGCCGACGCGGAGGGCGCGAGCCACGACATCGCCATCGAGGTCGTCGGCGCCGCCACCGAGGACGACGCCGTCGTCGTCGGCCGCTCCATCGCCCGCAACAACCTGTTCAAGGCCGCGATCTTCGGCAACGACCCCAACTGGGGGCGCGTGCTCGCCGCGATCGGCACCACCGACGCCGTCTTCGACCCGTACGACGTCGACGTGTCGTTCAACGGCGTCCGCGTCTGCACGCAGGGCGGACCCGACCGTCCGCGCGAGGAGGTCGACCTCACGCCGCGCGCGACCACGATCCTCGTCGACCTGCGCGTCGGCGATGCGGCCGCGACGATCCGCACGAACGACCTCACGCACGACTACGTGCACGAGAACTCCGCCTACGCCAGCTGAGGCAGCACGATGACGACACCGAGCACGACGGCGCCCGACGCCACCCCCGCTGCGAAGGCCGCGACCCTCATCGAGTCGCTGCCGTGGCTGCAGCGGTTCCGTGGCGCGACGATGGTCATCAAGTACGGCGGCAACGCCATGGTGAACGAGGAGCTGCAGCGCTCGTTCGCGCAGGACGTCGTCTACCTCCACCACGTGGGCATCAAGCCCGTCGTCGTGCACGGCGGCGGTCCCCAGATCTCGGCGGAGCTCGCACGGCACGGCATCGACAGCGAGTTCGTCGGCGGCTACCGCGTGACGAGCGCCGAGGCGATGAAGGTCGTGCGCATGGTGCTCACCGGCGAGGTCTCGCGGACGCTCGTGTCGCTCGTGAACGAGCACGGCCCGCACGCGGCGACCATGTCGGGCGAGGATGCCGGCCTGTTCCAGGCGGTGCGTCGCGGCGTGGTCGTCGACGGACGCGAGGTCGACCTCGGCCACGTGGGCGACGTCGTCGCCGTCGACCCTCGCCAGGTGCAGCGACTGCTCGACGACGGCGTCATCCCCGTCGTCTCCTCGGTCGCCTCCGACCGCGACCTGCCTGGCGAGTCGCTCAACGTCAACGCCGACGCGGCGGCGGCGGCGCTCGCGATCGCGCTGCAGGCCGAGAAGCTCGTCGTGCTCACCGACGTCGCAGGCCTCTACCGCGACTGGCCCGACACCTCGTCGCTCGTGACGTCGATCGGCGTCGCCGAGCTGCGTGCGCTGCTGCCGAGCCTCGCCAGCGGCATGATCCCGAAGATGCAGGCGTGCCTCGACGCCGTCGAGAGCGGCGTCGCCAAGGCGGCGATCGTCGACGGACGCGAGCCGCACGCCGTGCTGCTCGAGATCTTCACCGACTCCGGCTCCGGCACGGAGGTCCACCCCGACCCTGGAGGACACGCATGACCCGCCACTTCCTGCGCGACGACGACCTGACCCCAGCGGAGCAGTCGGCGATCCTCGACCGCGCGGCGCGCATGAAGGCCGACCGGTTCGGCGAGCAGCCCCTCGCCGGCCCGCAGACCGTCGCCGTGATCTTCGACAAGTCGTCGACGCGGACGCGCGTGTCGTTCGCGGTCGGGATCGCCGACCTCGGCGGCGTGCCGCTCGTCATCTCGACGGCCTCGAGCCAGCTCGGCGGCAAGGAGACCGCGAGCGACACGGCTCGCGTGCTGGAGCGGCAGGTCGCGGCGATCGCATGGCGCACCTACGCGCAGGCGGGTCTCGAGGAGATGGCCGCCGGCACGACCGTTCCCGTCGTCAACGCGCTCAGCGACGACTTCCACCCGTGCCAGCTGCTCGCCGACCTGCTCACCATCCGCGAGCACAAGGGCGACCTCGAGGGCCTCACCGTCGCGTTCGTCGGCGACGGCGGCGACAACATGCTGCACTCGTACCTGCTCGCGTGCGCGACCGCCGGCATCCACCTGCGCGTCGCGAACCCCGTCTCGTACGGGCCGCGCCGCGACGTCGTCGACGACGCCATCCGCATCGCCGCGACGACGGGCGGGTCGATCACGCTGCTGTCGGACCCCGCCGAGGCCGTCGCAGGCGTCGACGTGGTCGTGACCGACACCTGGGTGTCGATGGGGCGCGAGGAGCAGAAGGCGGCCAGGGTCGCTGCCTTCGGCGGCTACCAGGTGACGCGCGAGCTCATGGCGAAGGCCGCGGGCGACGCGATCTTCCTGCACTGCCTTCCCGCCGACCGCGGGTTCGAGGTCGAGGCCGAGGTCATCGACGGTCCGCAGAGCGTCATCTGGGACGAGGCGGAGAACCGCCTGCACGCGCAGAAGGCGCTCCTGGCCTGGCTCCTCGAGCAGGCGTGAGCGACGACGCGCGGGTGGCGACGACGGCACCCGCGCGGTCGCAGGGCGCGGACGTCGTCGACGACGTCGTCGACGACGCACCTCGCTCGACGCTCCGTCGACCGTGGATCGTGCGCAGGCTCCTGGGCCTCGTCGGCGACGGCGGTCGCATCATCGGCCTCGACATCGCCCGCGGGCTCGCGGTGCTGGGCATGTTCGCGGTGCACACCGGCGTCATCGCCTTCGAGTTCGCGTGGCTGGAGCCCGCCTCGTGGAGCGAGCTCGCGTGGGGCAACGCGTCGGCGACCTTCGCGGTGCTCGCGGGCGTCGCCGTCGCGATCATCGCCGGTCGCACGCGCATCCCGGACGGCGTGCCGCTGCTGCAGGCGCGCATGCGCATCCTCGTGCGCGCCGTGCTCATCTTCGTCGTCGGCGGCGCCGTCGTCGCGCTCGGCACCGAGCTCGTCGTCATCCTCGAGTTCTATGCCGTGCTCTTCGCGATGAGCCTGCCGTTCCTGCGGATGCCGTGGTGGGGGCTCGCGGCCTTCGGGTTCGGCTGGCTGCTGACGATGCCGCTGCTGCGCGTCGTCATCGTGGAGGGGCTGCGCGACGCGCGCCTGACCGACTCGGCGATCGTCGAGCTCGCGCTCACCGGCTTCTACCCGGCCTTCACGTGGTTCGGCTACACGCTGCTGGGCATGGCCATCGGCAGGCTGCCGATCGAACGGTGGCGCGTGCGGCTCGGCATCCTCGGCGCGGGCGTCGTCTCGATCGCCGCCGCGAGCCTCGGCGCCCTCGCCCTCGCTCCGCACGCCGAGGCGCTGCTGGGCGGATGGCCCGCGCTCGCGGGCATCGACGTCGCGACGCTCGTCGACCCCGAGGGGCACTCGGGCTCCACGTTCGACCTGCTGGGCTCGGCAGGCGTCGCGCTCGTCGTCATCGCCGTGTGCCTGCTCGTGCAGCGGTGGGCGCGGTGGGTGCTGTTCCCGATCGCGGCGATCGGGTCGATGAGCCTGACCGCCTACACGGCGCACGCCGTCGTCTTCCTGCTCGTCGACGGCTTCTCGTCCGACCCGTGGGCGTGGGTGCGCCTCTCGGTCGGCGTCGCGATCGGCTGCACGATCTGGCGTGCGCTGCTGCCGAAGGGACCGCTCGAATGGGCGATGTCCGCGGCGTCGCGGGCCGCGAGCGACGTGTCGGCGAGGGCGGCCGTCGGCCGATAGCCTCGACGCATGGGAACGCGTGAGGGATCGCTGTGGGGTGGGCGGTTCGCCGACGGACCGAGCCCGGAGCTCGTGGCGCTGTCGCGATCGACGCACTTCGACTGGCGGCTCGCGCCGCACGACATCCGTGGCTCCAAGGCGCACGCGACGGCGCTGCACGCCGCCGGGCACCTCACCGACGACGAGCTGCAGGGCATGCATGCCGCGCTCGACGAGCTCGCGGCGCAGGTCGCCGACGGCACGTTCACGGCTGCGGAGTCCGACGAGGACGTGCACGGCGCGCTCGAGCGCGGCCTGATCGCGATCGCAGGTGCCGACCTCGGGGGTCGCATCCGCGCCGGCCGCAGCCGCAACGACCAGATCGCCACCCTCGTGCGCATGTGGATGCTCGAGGCCTCGGATCGCGTCGAGCGCGGCGTGCGCGCCGTGATCGCCGCGCTCGTCGAGCAGGCGCAGGCGCACCCCTCCGCACCCATGCCCGGTCGCACGCACCTGCAGCACGCGCAGCCCGTGCTGCTCTCGCACCACCTCCTCGCCCACGCGTGGCCGCTCGTGCGCGACCTCGAGCGCCTCGCGCAGTGGCGGGAGCGGGCGAGCGCGTCGCCGTACGGCGCAGGCGCCCTCGCGGGCTCGTCGCTCGGCCTCGACCCCGCGCTCGTCGCCCGCGAGCTCGGGCTGTCCGGCCCCACCGAGAACTCCCTCGACGCGACGAGCGCCCGCGACGTCGTCGCCGAGCTGGCGTTCATCGGCACCCTGATCGCCACGAACGTCTCCCGGCTGTCGGAGGAGATCATCCTGTGGTCGACGCGCGAGTTCGGGTTCGTGCGGCTGCACGACGCGTTCTCGACGGGGTCGTCGATCATGCCGCAGAAGAAGAACCCCGACGTCGCCGAGCTCGCGCGCGGCAAGGCCGGGCGCATCCTCGGCGACCTCACGGGCCTGCTCGCGACCTTGAAGGCGCTGCCGCTCGCGTACAACCGCGACCTGCAGGAGGACAAGGAGCCGATCTTCGACATCGTCGACCAGCTCGACCTCGTGCTGCCCGCCTTCGCGGGGCTCGTCGCGACGCTCTCGTTCGACGAGGCGCGCATGCGCTCCCTGGCGCCGGAGGGCTTCGCGCTCGCGACCGACGTGGCCGAGTGGCTCGTGCGCGAGCGCGTGCCGTTCCGCGAGGCGCACGAGATCGCCGGCGCCCTCGTGCAGCACTGCGAGGAGCGCGGCATCGAGCTGCACGAGCCCAGCGACGACGACTACGCCGCGATCGACCCGCGCCTGACGCCGGGCGTGCGGGCCGTGCTCGACGTCGACGGTGCGATCGCCAGCAGGTCGGGCGTCGGCGGCACTGCGCCGTCGGCGGTCGCGACCCAGCTCGCGTCGCTGCAGGCGCGTCTGGCCGCGCTCGACTGAGTCGCGTCCGTGCGCCTCAGCGCACGAGCAGCCACGCCGCGACGCCCCACACGCCCGCGACGGTGAGGCTCGCGAGCGACCCGACGAGGAATCGCTCGCGCATGCGCGCCGCTGCCCCCTCGCCGTCTCCCGAGAGCTCGCCGAACCTGCCGACGGCCTTGATCGCGACGATCGCGGCGACGATCGTCGGCTCGGCGACGGCGATCGCGAGGATCGTCGACGCGCGCTCCAGCACGCCGATCATCGACCCTCCGCGCATCGTGCCCTGCGGGGGCGCGAGGTCGGGCTTTGCGCGTGGAGGCGAGCCGGGGGAGTCGAGCTGCGCGAGCGTCGGCGGGTCGGCGAGGCGGAAGACCACGTGCACGACGCTCGCGCCGTGCGCGGTGCCGGCGGCGGTGACCCCTGCGACGACGAGGACCTGCAGCCAGGCCGGCTCGATGCTCCATGCGATCCCGGCTGCGGCGAGCGCTCCCACCGCGACGGTGCCTGCGACCGCGGCGACGCCGTGCCACACGACGGTCCTGTCACGCATCCGCGCCACCTCCGAGCCGATCGAGCATGCCCACGACGGTAGCGACGCCCACCGACTCGATGCGGATGCCTGCGGCGACCGCGCGCGCGGAGACGGCGCTCGCGGAGATCTCGAGCACGTCGGCGACCTCCCGCTGCGTGGCGAGTCGCTCGAGCAGGTCGGCGACCTCCCAGCCTTCCCGCGTGCGGCGGTCGCGAAGCGCGACGATGAGCCACAGCACGGCCTCGAGCTCCTCGGCGCCCAGCGCCAGCGCGTCGTCGTCGACCTCCGCGGCGACGCGCGTGGGTGCGTGCTTCGCGCGATCGACGGCACGGCGAGCGGCGAAGAACGCCGGTCCGCTCGATGCTGCCGGGTCGTCGGCGATCGTGCCCTCGCCGATGCCGATGCCGACGCTCCAGTCCCGAGAGCGCGTGAGGTCGAGGGCGATGCGCACGACCGCAGCGGCATCGGTGGAGACGAGCTGCAGCTCGTCGCCGGCGAAGCGGGCGATGGGGGAGCGCAGCGCGCGCCGCCACCGGTCGGCGAGCGCCGAGCGCGTCTCGTCGACGTCGTCGACGTGGCTGCGCGAGCCCCGCCGGTCGATCGTGAGCACGATGACGTGCATGGAGCACCTCCAGTCCTCAGGCTGCATCGATCGATATCAAGCCTACAGGCTTGATCCGCAGTCAACAAGCCTCTGGGCTTGATGTCGTCGGACACGTTCGTCCGCGAGATCGCTACGCTGGACCACGTGCAGACCGCGCCCATCCAGCTCGATCCGACCTTCGAGACCGTGTGGGACGAGCTCGTCTATCGGGGGTCCGTGCACGTCTCGACCGACGCAGACGCACTGCGCACGGCCCTCGGTGGCGAGCCGATCACGTTCTACTGCGGCTTCGACCCGACGGCGCCGAGCCTGCACCTCGGCAACCTCGCGCAGCTCGTCGTCATGCGCAGGCTGCAGCTCGCCGGCCACCACCCGCTCGGCCTCGTCGGAGGCTCGACGGGGCTCATCGGCGATCCCAAGCCCACGAGCGAGCGTCAGCTCAACGCACGCGAGACCGTCGCGGAATGGGTGTCGTACCTGCAGGGGCAGGTCTCGCGCTTCGTGGCGACCGACGGCGCCAATCCCATGCGCCTCGTGAACAACCTCGACTGGACGGCGCCGCTGTCGACGGTCGACTTCCTCAGGGAGGTCGGCAAGCACTTCCGCGTCGGCACGATGCTGAAGAAGGACGCCGTCGCTGCGCGACTCGAGTCCGACGAGGGCATCTCGTACGCCGAGTTCAGCTACCAGGTGCTCCAGGGCATGGACTTCCTCGAGCTCTACCGCACGTACGGGTGCACCCTGCAGACGGGGGGCTCGGACCAGTGGGGCAACCTCACGGCAGGCACCGAGCTGATCCGCAAGGCCGAGGGCGCGCACGTGCACGCGATCGGGACGCCGCTCATCACCGAGCCCGACGGACGCAAGTTCGGCAAGAGCGAGGGCAACGCGGTCTGGCTGGACGCGAACCTGACGACGCCGTACGCGATGTACCAGTTCTGGCTCAACCAGGACGACGCGATCGTCGTGCAGCTGCTGCGGGCGTTCACGTTCCTGACCCGGGAGCGCATCGACGCGCTCGAGGTCGCCGTCGCCGAGGCGCCGTTCCGACGTGAGGCGCAGAAGGTGCTCGCCGCGGAGGTGACCGCCTACGTGCACGGAGCCGAGGCGACCCAGCAGGCGATGGACGCCTCGGCCGCGCTCTTCGGCTCCGGGGACCTCGCGGCCCTCGGCGTCGACACGCTCGCGGCGGCGATCGCCTCGCTCGAGCTCGTCACGGCGACGCCCGACGCGCCCGTGCTGCAGCTGCTGCAGGAGGCCGGGCTCGTCGACTCGCTCTCCGATGGGCGACGAGCCATCGCCCAGGGCGGGGTGTCGGTGAACAACCAGCGCATCGACGACGCCTCCGCGACCCTCGACGGCAGGCTGCTGCACGGCAGGTACGCCGTGCTGCGACGCGGCAAGAAGGCGCTCGCCGGCGTCGACGCCGGCTGACCGACGCACGCAGCAGGGGCTCCGCATCCGCGGGGCCCCTTCGTGCGTCTGTCGCGACGCACCCCGGGCCTCCCCGCTCGACACGCCCGGGATCGGCCGGATTTGGGTGCGCAGCGGGTGCGCACCGTAGAGTTCCTACTCGTCACCCCAAAGGTGCCGGGCCCGGAACGGGTCGGGGCCTCAAGAGGGACCACCTCCACGAAGAGCCGGCCGGCAGGTCTTGCGCCACGCCGCCGTCGCTCGTACAGTGGAGAGCCACTCGACGCCGATCGCCCGCACTACCGGATTCAGCTCCGGATGAGCGTGCGACACGCCGGATTCGCTCCGGCCGAGTCGAGATGCTAGCCTTCACAGGTTGCCATCTCGCGGAGAGTCGCGTGGCAAGCAAGCAGGGCCTCGATGCAATCCCGTGAGGGTGCGGTCGTGAGCGTCCGATCCTTGAGAACTCAACAGCGTGCACAATGTCAAATGCCAAATTTACCTCGTCGCATCTTCGGATGCGTTGAGATTCCTTTTTGACAAACGAGAAAGTCAGTAGACCTTCTTTTGTCAGCTTCAAACTCGCTGTCGCCGGCTTGCCGGTGGGAGCAAAGATTCTTTATGGAGAGTTTGATCCTGGCTCAGGATGAACGCTGGCGGCGTGCTTAACACATGCAAGTCGAACGATGAAGGGGGAGCTTGCTTCCCTGGATTAGTGGCGAACGGGTGAGTAACACGTGAGCAATCTGCCCTTGACTCTGGGATAAGCGTTGGAAACGACGTCTAATACCGGATACGAGCTGTGAAGGCATCTTCAACAGTTGGAAAGAACTTCGGTCAAGGATGAGCTCGCGGCCTATCAGGTAGTTGGTGAGGTAATGGCTCACCAAGCCTACGACGGGTAGCCGGCCTGAGAGGGTGACCGGCCACACTGGGACTGAGACACGGCCCAGACTCCTACGGGAGGCAGCAGTGGGGAATATTGCACAATGGGCGCAAGCCTGATGCAGCAACGCCGCGTGAGGGACGAAGGCCTTCGGGTTGTAAACCTCTTTTAGCAGGGAAGAAGCGAGAGTGACGGTACCTGCAGAAAAAGCACCGGCTAACTACGTGCCAGCAGCCGCGGTAATACGTAGGGTGCGAGCGTTATCCGGAATTATTGGGCGTAAAGAGCTCGTAGGCGGTCTGTCGCGTCTGCTGTGAAATCCCGAGGCTCAACCTCGGGCTTGCAGTGGGTACGGGCAGACTAGAGTGCGGTAGGGGAGATTGGAATTCCTGGTGTAGCGGTGGAATGCGCAGATATCAGGAGGAACACCGATGGCGAAGGCAGATCTCTGGGCCGTTACTGACGCTGAGGAGCGAAAGCGTGGGGAGCAAACAGGCTTAGATACCCTGGTAGTCCACGCCGTAAACGTTGGGAACTAGATGTGGGGACCATTCCACGGTCTCCGTGTCGTAGCTAACGCATTAAGTTCCCCGCCTGGGGAGTACGGCCGCAAGGCTAAAACTCAAAGGAATTGACGGGGGCCCGCACAAGCGGCGGAGCATGCGGATTAATTCGATGCAACGCGAAGAACCTTACCAAGGCTTGACATATACGAGAACGCACTGGAGACAGTGAACTCTTTGGACACTCGTAAACAGGTGGTGCATGGTTGTCGTCAGCTCGTGTCGTGAGATGTTGGGTTAAGTCCCGCAACGAGCGCAACCCTCGTCCTATGTTGCCAGCACGTTATGGTGGGAACTCATGGGATACTGCCGGGGTCAACTCGGAGGAAGGTGGGGATGAGGTCAAATCATCATGCCCCTTATGTCTTGGGCTTCACGCATGCTACAATGGCCGGTACAATGGGCTGCGATACCGTAAGGTGGAGCGAATCCCAAAAAGCCGGTCTCAGTTCGGATTGAGGTCTGCAACTCGACCTCATGAAGTCGGAGTCGCTAGTAATCGCAGATCAGCAACGCTGCGGTGAATACGTTCCCGGGCCTTGTACACACCGCCCGTCAAGTCATGAAAGTCGGTAACACCCGAAGCCGGTGGCCTAACCCTTGTGGAGGGAGCCGTCGAAGGTGGGATCGGTAATTAGGACTAAGTCGTAACAAGGTAGCCGTACCGGAAGGTGCGGCTGGATCACCTCCTTTCTAAGGAGCATCTGGTCGGGCAACCGATCCAGAGGCCAGTTCGGTCGCGTTCGTCGATCGCTGGTTGCTCAAGGGTGGAACATTGACATGTGCATCGCGTCTCCTCGGGGATGTCTCAGTACAGTCGGCTTGCCGGCTAGGAACGGATGCCTCGGGTGGGGTGTGGTGCGTGCACGCTGTTGGGTCCTGAGGGACCGGACGAGCTGCTTCGGCGGCTTCGGCTCGACCCTCGGACCGGCATGAACCAGCAGTTGTTGGGGAGTGTTGGTACCGACCGTATGTTGAGAACTACACAGTGGACGCGAGCATCTTAGAGCTCCAGGCTTCGGTCTGGATGTTCTGATCAAAATTATTTGGTGCACCCGTATGGGTGCTTCCGATAACCAACACTCATGTGTGATCAAGTCTTTAAGAGCAAACGGTGGATGCCTTGGCATCTGGAGCCGATGAAGGACGTAGTAATCTGCGATAAGCCTCGGGGAGCTGATAAACGAGCCTCGATCCGAGGATTTCCGAATGGGGAAACCCCGCTGGGCGGCGTGCCGACCCAGTGACTCCCGCCTGAATATATAGGGCGGGTAGAGGGAACGTGGGGAAGTGAAACATCTCAGTACCCACAGGAAGAGAAAACAACCGTGATTCCGTTAGTAGTGGCGAGCGAAAGCGGAAGAGGCCAAACCGATCGTGTGTGATAGCCGGCAGGCGTTGCACGATCGGGGTTGCGGGACCTCTCATGTCGGTCTGCCGATCGACGAGCGTTACAGCGCAGTATAGACGAAGAGCTTGGAACGGCTCACCATAGAGGGTGACAGTCCTGTAGTCGAAATGCTGTTATGGCGCGAGGGGGATCCCAAGTAGCACGGGGCCCGAGAAATCCCGTGTGAATCTGCCAGGACCACCTGGTAAGCCTAAATACTCCCAGATGACCGATAGCGGACAAGTACCGTGAGGGAAAGGTGAAAAGTACCCCGGGAGGGGAGTGAAATAGTACCTGAAACCGTTTGCTTACAAACCGTCGGAGCAGCCCTAGTAGCTGTGACGGCGTGCCTTTTGAAGAATGAGCCTGCGAGTTAGCGATATGTGGCGAGGTTAACCCGTGTGGGGTAGCCGTAGCGAAAGCGAGTCTGAATAGGGCGATTCAGTCGCATGTCCTAGACCCGAAGCGAAGTGATCTATCCATGGCCAGGTTGAAGCGAGGGTAAGACCTCGTGGAGGACCGAACCCACTTAGGTTGAAAACTGAGGGGATGAGCTGTGGATAGGGGTGAAAGGCCAATCAAACTTCGTGATAGCTGGTTCTCTCCGAAATGCATTTAGGTGCAGCGTTGCGTGTTTCTTGCCGGAGGTAGAGCTACTGGATGGCCGATGGGCCCTAAAAGGTTACTGACGTCAGCCAAACTCCGAATGCCGGTAAGTGAGAGCGCAGCAGTGAGACTGTGGGGGATAAGCTTCATAGTCGAGAGGGAAACAACCCAGACCATCAACTAAGGTCCCTAAGCGTGTGCTAAGTGGAAAAGGATGTCGAGTTGCTTAGACAACCAGGAGGTTGGCTTAGAAGCAGCCACCCTTGAAAGAGTGCGTAATAGCTCACTGGTCAAGTGATTCGGCGCCGACAATGTAACGGGGCTCAAGCACACCACCGAAGTTATGGGATTCGCGCAACAGCTCGGCAGCCACTTGATGGCTGTCCAGGCGTGCGGATCGGTAGGAGAGCGTCGTGCAGCGAGCGAAGCGGCGGTGGAAACCAGCCGTGGATGCTGCACGAGTGAGAATGCAGGCATGAGTAGCGAAAGACATGTGAGAAACATGTCCTCCGAAAGACCAAGGGTTCCAGGGTCAAGCTAATCTTCCCTGGGTAAGCCGGGACCTAAGGCGAGGCCGACAGGCGTAGTCGATGGACAGCAGGTTGATATTCCTGCGCTGGCGAAGAACCGCCCAAGTCAATCCAGTGATGCTAAGAGTCCGAATCCTTCGGTATCGATCCCTTCGGGGTGAGAGCCGTTGGGCTAGCACTCGACCCTATGCTGGTGCGGCTAGCGTATTAACAGGTGTGACGCAGGAAGGTAGTCGAACCGGGCCGATGGTTGAGTCCGGGCAAGGTCGTAGGGGTGAAGATAGGCAAATCCGTCTTCAACATTCCCTGAGAGCCGATGCCGAACCCTAGAGGGAAGTCGACGATCCTATGCTGCCGAGAAAAGCATCGACGCGAGGTTCAAGTCACCCGTACCCCAAACCGACTCAGGTGGTCAGGTAGAGAATACTAAGGAGATCGAGAGAATCGTGGTTAAGGAACTCGGCAAAATGCCCCCGTAACTTCGGGAGAAGGGGGGCCTGAGGCGTGATGGGACTTGCTCCCTGAGCGTTTGACGGCCGCAGAGACCAGTGGGAAGCGACTGTTTACTAAAAACACAGGTCCGTGCGAAGTCGCAAGACGATGTATACGGACTGACGCCTGCCCGGTGCTGGAAGGTTAAGAGGAAGGGTTAGCGCAAGCGAAGCTCTGAATTTAAGCCCCAGTAAACGGCGGTGGTAACTATAACCATCCTAAGGTAGCGAAATTCCTTGTCGGGTAAGTTCCGACCTGCACGAATGGCGTAACGACTTCCCAGCTGTCTCAACCGCGAACTCGGCGAAATTGCACTACGAGTAAAGATGCTCGTTACGCGCAGAAGGACGGAAAGACCCCGTGACCTTTACTATAGTTTGGTATTGGTATTCGGCGTGACTTGTGTAGGATAGGTGGGAGACTGTGAAGCTTGGACGCTAGTTCAGGTGGAGTCATCGTTGAAATACCACTCTGGTCACTCTGGATATCTAACTTCGAACCGTGATCCGGTTCAGGGACAGTGCCTGATGGGTAGTTTAACTGGGGCGGTTGCCTCCCAAAGAGTAACGGAGGCGCCCAAAGGTTCCCTCAACCTGGTTGGCAATCAGGTGTCGAGTGTAAGTGCACAAGGGAGCTTGACTGTGACAGTGACAACTGGAGCAGGGACGAAAGTCGGGACTAGTGATCCGGCAGTGGCTTGTGGAAGCGCTGTCGCTCAACGGATAAAAGGTACCTCGGGGATAACAGGCTGATCTTGCCCAAGAGTCCATATCGACGGCATGGTTTGGCACCTCGATGTCGGCTCGTCGCATCCTGGGGCTGGAGTAGGTCCCAAGGGTTGGGCTGTTCGCCCATTAAAGCGGCACGCGAGCTGGGTTTAGAACGTCGTGAGACAGTTCGGTCCCTATCCTCTGTGCGCGTAGGAAGTTTGAGAGGATCTGACCCTAGTACGAGAGGACCGGGTTGGACGAACCTCTGGTGTGTCAGTTGTTCCGCCAGGAGCACCGCTGATTAGCTACGTTCGGGATGGATAACCGCTGAAAGCATCTAAGCGGGAAGCCGGCCTCAAGATGAGACTTCCATGCCTTCGGGCGAGAGGCCCCCAGCCAGACGACTGGGTTGATAGGCCGGATGTGGAAGCGGGGACTAACGACCCGTGGAGCTGACCGGTACTAATAGGCCGATGACTTGATAACACATCACATGAGCGTGATGCTTGCGTCCACTTTGTGGTTCTCGATGGACGGTCGAGAACAGGAATCCGCTAGGATTCGACTGAAACATCAATAGTGTTTCGGCGGCCATAGCGTGAGGGAAACGCCCGGTTACATTCCGAACCCGGAAGCTAAGCCTCACAGCGCCGATGGTACTGCAGGGGGGACCCTGTGGGAGAGTAGGACACCGCCGGACTTCTTTTCGAAAGGGGCCCCAGCCATGATGCTGGGGCCCCTTTCGCTT
>NZ_CEEDMM010000013.1:0-60764 GCF_979255995.1 Agrococcus sp. AC640b | reverse complement strand
CGCCCGCCCCATCGCCGACACCGTCGAGCACGCGATCGCGACCCCGGAGAAGGAGCAGCCGTACGCGGCGCTCGGACTCAAGCCAGACGAGTACGAGCGCATCCGCGAGATCCTCGGCCGCCGCCCCACCTCCGGCGAGCTCGCGATGTACTCGGTGATGTGGAGCGAGCACTGCTCGTACAAGTCGTCGAAGCGGCACCTGCGCGTGTTCGGCGACAAGACGACCGAGCAGATGCGCGAGCGGCTCATGGTCGGCATGGGCGAGAACGCCGGCGTGCTCGATGCCGGCGAGGGCTGGGCGGTCACGTTCAAGATCGAGAGCCACAACCACCCGTCGTTCGTCGAGCCCTTCCAGGGCGCCGCGACGGGCGTCGGCGGCATCGTGCGCGACATCATCTCGATGGGCGCGCGCCCCGTCGCCGTCATGGATGCGCTGCGCTTCGGCGCCATCGACCACCCCGACACGGCGCGTGTCGTGCACGGCGTCGTCGGCGGCATCTCGTTCTACGGCAACTGCCTCGGCCTGCCGAACATCGGCGGCGAGACGGTGTTCGACGCCGTGTACCAGGGCAATCCGCTCGTGAACGCGCTCGCGGTCGGCGTGCTGCGCCACGAGGACCTGCACCTCGCGAACGCACGCGGCGCTGGCAACAAGGTCGTGCTGTTCGGCGCCCGCACCGGCGGCGACGGCATCGGCGGCGCCTCCATCCTCGCCTCCGACTCGTTCGACGCCGACGGCCCCGCGAAGCGTCCGGCCGTGCAGGTGGGCGACCCGTTCGCCGAGAAGGTGCTCATCGAGTGCTGCCTCGAGCTGTTCCAGGCGGGTCTCGTCGAGGGCATCCAGGATCTCGGCGCCGCAGGCATCTCGTGCGCGACGAGCGAGCTCGCCTCCAACGGCGACGGCGGCATGCAGGTCGAGCTCGACCACGTGCTGCTGCGCGACCCCACGCTCACGGCCGAGGAGATCCTCATGTCGGAGTCGCAGGAGCGCATGATGGCCGTCGTGACGCCCGAGAAGCTCGAGGCGTTCCTCGCCGTCACCGAGCGGTGGGACGTCGAGACGAGCGTGCTCGGCGAGGTCACCGGCACCGGCCGCCTCGTCATCACGCACGGCGGCGAGACGATCGTCGACGTCGACCCGCGCACCGTCGCGATCGACTCCCCCGTCTACGACCGCCCCATGCAGCGGCCCGAGTGGCTCGACGCCCTCAATGCCGACACGACCGCGCGCCTGCCCCGCTCGGAGGCCGCCGGTCTGCGCTCGGAGCTGCTCGCGCTCGCAGGCAGCCCCAACATCGCCGACCCGTCGTGGATCACCGAGCAGTACGACTCGTACGTGCTCGGCAACACGGCGCTGTCGATGCCCGACGACGCCGGCATGGTGCGCATCGACGAGGAGTCGGGGCTCGGGTTCGCCGTGTCGGTCGACGCGAACGGCCGCTACTGTCAGCTCGACCCGCGCGAGGGTGCGAAGGCGGCGCTCGCCGAGGCGTACCGCAACGTCGCCGCGACGGGCGCGAAGCCGCTGGGCGTCTCCGACTGCCTCAACTTCGGCAACCCCGAGGTGCCGTTCGTGATGTGGCAGTTCGCGGAGGCCGTCGACGGCCTCGCCGACGCGTGCGCCGAGCTCGGCATCCCCGTGACGGGCGGCAACGTGTCGTTCTACAACCAGACGGGCGAGACGCAGATCCACCCGACGCCCGTCGTGGGCGTGCTGGGCGTCATCGACGACGTCGCCCGCCGTGTGCCCGCAGGTTGGCAGGACGACGGCCTGCACCTGTACCTGCTGGGCACGACGCGCGACGAGCTCGACGGCTCCGCATGGTCGGGCGTCGTGCACGACCACCTCGGCGGCACCCCTCCGATCGTCGACCTCGCCGCCGAGAAGGCCGTCGCGTCGCTCGTGCAGGCCGCCGCGCACGACGGGCTGCTCGCCGCTGCGCACGACCTGTCGGAGGGCGGCTTGGGCGTGACGCTCGCCGAGGGCGCGCTGCGCTTCGGCATCGGCGCCCGCGTGTGGCTCGACGAGCTGTGCGAGCGCGACGGCGTCGACCTCACGGCCGCGTTGTTCTCGGAGTCGGGAGCCCGCATCCTCGTGGCCGTGCCGCGCGAGGACGACGTGCGCTTCCAGGGCATGTGCGCCGCGCGCGGCGTGCCGTCGATGCGCATCGGTGCGACGGATGCGACGACCGGATCGATCGAGGTGCAGGACGTGTTCACGATCGGCCTCGACGAGCTGCGCCAGACGCACGCCTCGACGATCTACGATCGCTTCGCCTGACCCGCGCCGGGCTAGCGTGATCGGATGCACGACGAGCACGGCGACGACCTCGACGCGCTCGCCGACCGCGTGCCGCTGGGCTGGAGCAGGCACACGGTCGACGGCCGCGCATGGGGCATCACGCGCGTCGACCACGCGGGCGGACGCTCGAGCACGATCGAGGGCGAGGAGCTCGGCGGCACGCGCCGCATGAGCGCCAACGTGTGGCGCACCGCATCCGGCACGCACCTCAAGCCGTGCGAGATGCCCGCCGAGCAGGTGCTCTCGGTGCTGCGAGCGCTGCCGCCGCGCGACTGACGCGGCCGGTCTCGCGCACGAGGTGACGCTCAGCGACGCTCGAGATGCACCCTGCACGCGGTGCGGCGCTCAGCGTCACCTCGCGCGCGGATCGCGCCTCAGGCCTGCCCTGCGGCGTGCTGCTCGTGGTGGTGGATGACCTCGGCGATGACGAAGTTCAGGAACTTCTCGGCGAACGCCGGATCGAGGCCCGACTCCTCCGCGAGCTGCCGCAGCCGTGCGATCTGCCGCTGCTCGCGGCTCGGGTCGGAGGCCGGCATGCCCTCGGCCGCCTTCAACGCGCCCACGGCCTGCGTGAGCTTGAAGCGCTCGGCGAGCGTGTGGATGAGCACGGCATCGACGTTGTCGATGCTGCGGCGGAAGCGGTCGAGCTCGTCGTGTGCAGACACCCCACCAGCCTACGACCGAGCGCACTCCGCATCGGAGGACGACGTCGAGCCCGCCCGCCTCGCGCCGGGATGAACGTTCGGTGTCGCGGCGGCGACGAGACGCCGATCGGGCGCGGGATCCGATGGTCTCGCACCTACCGTGGCGAGCGATGACGACCACCGAGCGAGCATCCACCGCCTCCGAGCGCGCGCAGACGCGAGCGCTGCGGCACGCGCGGTCCATCGCACGCCTCGCGCCCCGGTGGCGGAGGCCGCGCACGGTGTGGCTCGCGTTCGCGGTGCTGCAGGGCGCGACGATCGTCGCGTTCGCCGGGCACATGCTCGCAGGCGACACGCTCGGCGACCTGCCGCTGTACCGCGAGTGGGCCATGGATGCGTTCGAGGGTCGCGGCATCGTCGGCATCGACGAGGCGTGGGTGTATCCGCTGCTCGCGTGGCTGCCCATCGGGCTCGCGAACGTCGCATCGGCCCCCGCGTACCTCACGGTGTGGCTCGTGATGGTCATGGCGCTCGACGCCCTCGCGCTGCGGGCGCTGCTGGCGACGGGGTCGACGCGCGCCAGCCTCGCAGGGTGGGCGTGGCTCGGCATGCTGCTCGCGCTCGCCCCGGTGGCGCTGCTGCGGCTCGAGGGCGTGACGGCGCCGCTCGTGGGCGTGGCGATCGCGCTGCTCGCACGACGCCCATGGGTCGGCGGGGCGCTGCTGGCGGTCGCGACGTGGATCAAGGTGTGGCCGGCTGCCGTCGTCGGCGCCGCGGTCGTGGTGCTGCACGAGCGCATGCGCATCCTGCAGGCGGGCCTCGTGGTGACGGCGGGCGTCGTGATCGTGGCGATCGCGCTCGGCAACGCGGGCCTCCTCGCGTCGTTCGCGCTCGTGCAGGACGGCCGCAACCTGCAGCTCGAGGCGCCGCTGGCGACGCCGTGGGTGTGGATGGCGATGCTCGACGTGCCGGACGCCGCGGTGTTCCAGAACGTCGCGCTCGCCACCCGCGAGGTCGTGGGGCCGCTCGACTGGCTGGCGCAGGAGGCGTCGACGCCGCTCATGCTGCTCGCGACGATCGGTGCGCTCGTGCTCGCGCGGGTCGCGGTGCGCCGCGGCGCCGACCGCCACGAGACGCTGCTGACGGCGGCGCTCGTCGTGACGGTCGCGATGTTCGCGTGCAACCGCGTCGGGTCGCCGCAGTACATGCTGTGGATCCTGCCCGTCGCGGTCGCGGCGCTCGCGACGGTCGACGGCGCGGCCCAGCGATGGTGGCGACGGATGACGGCGACGCTGCTGGCGACGGGTCTGCTGACCACGATCATCTTCCCGATCGCGTACATGGCGCTCGTCGACCTGCAGGCGTGGGCGGTGGTGCTGCTCACGGCGCGCAACGTGCTGCTCGTCGTCGTGCTCGTCGCGGCCGCGCGTCGCATCGTGGTGCTCGCCGTGGGTCGCTCGACGCTCGATGCGGTGCGAGCGAGCCGCGCTGGCGGCATTCCCGAGCGGCGACGCGCGGCCTGACGCGCCGCGCCTCGCGTCGCGAGATGCGGTTGCCGTTCCGAGGTGCGCCTCTCCAACTGAGGTGCGGTGCCAACTCCACCTCGCTGGGAATGGCGCACCTCGGAATGGGAACCGCACCTCGGAACGGCAACCGCACCTCGGAACGGCAACCGCACCTCGGAACGGCAACCGCACCTCGGAACGGGAACCGCACCTCGGAACGGGAGGGCGGCTACGGGCGTCGCGCCGTGCGCACCCGCTCCACGAGGCCCTCGCGCACCGCCGGCCACTCGTCGACGAGGATCGAGTGCACCGCGACGTCGCGCCACGAGCCCGCCGCGTCCTGCCGCATGCGCCGCAGCACGCCCTCGAGCGTCGCGCCGAGCCGCACGATCGCGGCCCGCGAGCGCTCGTTGGCCGCATCGGCCTGGATGCGCACGCGCCCGAACCCGTGCGCGAACGCGTGGCCGAGCACGAGCAGCTTCGCCTCGGGGTTCACGGCCGTGCCCCACACGCTCGGCGCGTACGCCGTGAAGCCGAGGTGGCACTGCTCGGTGGCCTCG
The DNA here is from genome assembly GCF_979255995.1 of Agrococcus sp. AC640b. Classification (NCBI taxonomy): domain Bacteria; kingdom Bacillati; phylum Actinomycetota; class Actinomycetes; order Micrococcales; family Microbacteriaceae; genus Agrococcus; species Agrococcus sp. AC640b. Next base: position 55,753 of record NZ_CEEDMM010000013.1, on the reverse strand, counting down.
TCGAAGTCGGTGAGCGACGTCGTGCCCACGAGCCTGCCCGCATCCGCCCCCGACCGCAGCCGGATCGCGAACGGTCGCGCATGCCACGGATACGCACGCTCGGCCCACCGCGACCAGCCCTCGTCGGTCGCATCGAGCGCATCGAGCCCGCCGCCGTAGCCGGCGGCGAACACCTCGGGCACGCCGATCGCGTCGCGCAGCTCGAGCAGCAGGTCCTTCGTGAGCGGCTCGAGGCGCACGACGTCGCCCTCGAGCGTCGCCGGGTCGGGGATGCGTGCGGTCACGGATCCATCAGAGCACGGGATGCGGGTGCCGATGCTCGATCGGTGGCATGCGACTCGGTCACGGCCGCTCGAGTGCGCCTGCTCCCTTCGAGCCTCGCTGCGCTCGCACCTCACGGAGCGGGTCTCCACGAGGCGCGGGCCGCGAGGCGGCGGGCTCAGCGCACGCGGCGTCGGTACAGCAGCGTTGCGACGATCGTCGCGACGACGAGGACGCCGACCATCCACGCGAGCGCGATCCACAGCTCGCTGCCCACCTCGCCGCCTGCGAGCAGCGCGCGGATCGCGTCGACGATCGACGTCACGGGCTGATGCTCCGCGAACCAGCGCACGGGCCCCGGCATCGACGCGGTCGGCACGAACGCCGACGAGACGAACGGCAGCAGGATGAGCGGATACGAGAACGCGCTCGCCCCGTCGACGCTCTTCGCCGACAGCCCCGCGATGACCGCGACCCACGTGAGCGCGAACGTGAACAGCACGAGGATGCCGACGACGGCGAGCCAGGCGCCCACGCTCGCGCTCGAGCGGAAGCCCATGAGCAGCGCGGCGCCCACCACGACGGCGAGCGACACGACGTTGGCCACGATCGACGTGAGCACGTGCGCCCACAGCACCGACGACCTGGCGATCGGCATCGACTGGAACCGCTCCACGATGCCGCCCTGCAGGTCGAGGAACAGCCGGTACGACGTGTAGGCGATGCCCGATGCGACCGTGATGAGCAGGATGCCGGGCAGCAGGTAGTCGACGTAGGCGGCGTCGCCGACGTCGATCGCGCCGCCGAGCACGAACGTGAACAGCAGCAGGAACGCGATGGGCATGATCGCGGTCGTGACGATGGTGTCGGGGCTGCGCAGGATGTGGCGCAGCGACCGACCCGTGAGCGTCGCGGTGTCGGCGATGGCATGGCTGGTCATCGCCGGCGCTCCTCGGATGCGTGGTGCTCGGCCGCGCCGGCCCCGTCTGCCGCGCCGTCGTCGCCGACGACGGCGAGGAAGATCTCCTCGAGGCTCGGCTGCCGCTCCACCATCTCGACCGTCGCCTGCGGCAGCAACGCGCGCAGCTCGGCGAGGGTGCCGTCCTGCACGATGCGGCCGCGGTGCAGGATCGCGATGCGATGGGCGAGCTGCTCGGCCTCCTCGAGGTGCTGCGTGGTGAGCAGCACCGTCGTGCCTGCGGAGGCCAGCTCGCGCACCGCATCCCACACCTCGTTGCGCGCCTGCGGGTCGAGCCCGGTGGTGGGCTCGTCGAGCACGACGACGCGCGGGTCGCCGACGAGGCTCATCGCGATGTCGAGCCTGCGCCGCATGCCGCCGGAGTAGGTGGCGGCGCGGCGACGGCCGGCGTCGACGAGCGAGAAGCGCTCGAGCAGACGGTCTGCGACGCCGTTCGGATCGGGCAGGTGCCGCAGGCGGGCGACGAGCGCGAGGTTCTCACGGCCGGTGAGCACCTCGTCGACGGCGGCGAACTGGCCCGTGAGGCTCAGCGCCTCGCGCACCTGCTGCGCCGCGCCGCGCACGTCGTGGCCGGCGACCGACGCCGTGCCGGCATCCTGCCGCAGCAGGGTGGCGAGGATGCGCACGAGCGTCGTCTTGCCTGCGCCGTTCGAGCCGAGCAGGGCGACGATGCTGCCCGGGGCGACGTCGAGGTCGACGCCGCGCAGCACCGAGACGTCGCGGAACGACTTCTCGATGCCCCGCACGCGGATGGCGGGCGGCGCGAGGGTCGCGGCGGTCATCGCGGGCCGCCCGCGTCGTCTGGGCCGTCGCCGGCCTCGGCGATGGCGCCTGCGATCGTCGACGACAGGCGCGCTCGCTCCTTCTCGATCCAGCTGCCCTGCGGGTAGTTCGCGAGGAATGCCTCGGCGAACTCGACGGGGTCGTCGCCGACGATCGCGCGCACGGGCGTGGCGTCGGCGGCGCCCTGCTCGAGCAGGGTCGCGAGGTCGTCGAGCATGCGCAGCATCTGCGTGGCGTCGCTGCCTGCGCCGAGGTTGAGGAGGTAGCGCTCGAGCGCGTGCGCCGTGGTGCGGTACGGCTGCGCGAGGCTCTTCGCTCGAGCCTTGTAGTCGCGGTAGCGGCGCTTGTCGCCGAGGTCGCCGACGACCTTCTCGAAGATGTTCACGATGGCTCCTTGCTGGGCGTCGGGGTGCCGGGCGCGTCGTCGCGCAGGCCGGCGAGGCGGTCGGAGAGGAAGTCCCAGTTGGTCCAGAACTCCTCGAGTGCGGTGCGGCCTGCGCCATTGAGCGCGTAGACCTTGCGGGGCGGGCCCTTCTCGCTGGGCACCTTCGTGACGTCGACGAGGGCGCGCTGCTCGATGCGCACGAGCAGGGCGTAGATCGTGCCCTCGGCGATGTCGGCGAAGCCGCGGTCGCGCAGCTCGGCGGTGATCTCGTACCCGTAGGCGGATCGGCGTCCGAGGATCGCGAGCACGATGCCTTCGAGGATGCCCTTGAGCATCTCGGTCACCTGCTTCGGCATTCGGCGCTCCCCCGGTACTCAGTGTCGTTGACTACCAGTACATAGTGACACTGCATAGTGCGCATGGCAACCCCGACTGGTCACGCGTTCCCTTCGACTGGTCGCTCGTGGCTCCCCCGAGCGACCGATCACCGCACCGAGCGACCAGTCATCCCCCCGGGCACCTACCCTGGAGCGGTGCCGCATCCCTCCCCCGCCGACCTCGCCCGCGCCGAGTCGCTGATCGCGCAGACGCCGGACTTCCCGAAGCCGGGGATCCTGTTCCGCGACATCGCGCCGCTGCTCGCCGACGCCGAGGCGCTCGCGACCGTCACGGCCGCGCTCGTGGCACCCTTCGAGCACGACTTCGACCTCGTGGCCGGCGTCGAGGCTCGCGGATTCCTGCTCGCAGGCACGGCAGCCGCATCCACGAGCACGGGGCTGCTGCCCATCCGCAAGGCGGGCAAGACGCCGAATCCGGCGGCATCGGTCGACTACGCCCTCGAGTACGACGTCGCCACGATCGAGGCGTCCGGCGACCTCACCGGTCGGCGTGTGCTGCTCGTCGACGACGTGCTCGCCACCGGTGGCACCCTCGAGGCCGCCGTGACCCTCGTCGAGCAGCTCGGCGGCACGGTCGCCGGCATCGCGGTCGTGCTCGAGCTCGTCGACCTCGGCGGTCGCGAGCGCGTGCCCACCACCCACGCGGTCTTCGCAGCCTGAAGGATCTGAGGATCTCGGCCGCTTCTGACATCACAAGCGGCCGAGAACCTCAGATCCGTCGTGCCCGATACCGTCGAAGGATGGCTGAGACGCGCTTCGACGACTTCACCGACATCGAGGGGCTGCTGCGGCTCCCCCGCCTCGCCGGGCTCGCGGCAGGGCCTGGCGGGCGCCTCGTGGCGCAGATCCAGCAGGCGACCGACGACGGCTCGCGCTCGACCTCGTCGCTGTGGGACCTCGACCCCGCAGGCGCGCGCGATGCGCAACGCCTCACGTGGTCGGCCAAAGGCGAGTCGGCGCCGAGGTTCGCGCCCGACGGCTCGCTGCTGTTCCAATCCGCTCGGCCCGATCCCACGGGTGAGGCCGACGACGACGGGCCGGCGATCTGGCGCCTGCCGGAGCGCGGCGAGGCGCGCGTCGTCGCGACGGCGCCCGGCGGGCTGAGCCTCGTCGCCGTCGCCGACGACGGCACGCTGCTCGCGACGACGCAGGTGCTCGCAGGCGGATCGCTCGACGACGACGCCGAACGACGAGCCGAGCGCGCGTCCGCGAAGCGCACCACGATCTGGCACACGGGCATGCCCATCCGCTACTGGGATCACGAGCTCGGCGACGAGTCGACCCGGCTCGTGCTCGTCGCCCCCGACGGCACGCTGCGCGAGCTCACCCCGGGCGCCGACGCCGTCGCCCTCACGAACGCCTCCGCCGACCTCGCCCGCGATGGCTCGACGGCGGTGACGACGTGGACGACGCGCGTCGCCGGCGGCGAGACGCGCACGGGCATCGCCGCGATCGACGTGCGCACCCGCAGGCGTCGGATGCTGCTGAAGGCGACGGCCGCGCACGGCTGGTCGGGCCCGCGCCTCTCGCCCGACGGCACGCGCGTGGCCGTCACGCGCGACACGACGTCGACCCCGACCGACACGAGCTACGACTTCCTCGAGATCCACCCCGTCTGCGGCGGCGAGCCGGTGCGCGTCGACGTCGGCGACCTCACGATCGGCGCGTACGCGTGGGTCGACGACGCGCGGCTCGTCGTCAGCGGCGACCTGCACTCGCGCGGCGCCGTGCTGCTCGTCGATGCCGCGACCGGTGCGGTGCGCACCCTCGTCGACGACGCGCCGCACGGCGCGCTCGCGCCCGCCGCCGACGGCACGGCGGTCTTCGCCCTGCGCTCCGACATGGCATCGCCCGCCGCGCCCGTGCGCATCCCGCTCTCCGGGCGTAGCGCGGTCGCGGCCACGCCCATCTCCGCACCCGGCCGCATCGGCGCGTTGCCCGGCCGGCTCGAATGGGTCGAGGCCGACGTCGACGGCGTGCTCGTGGGCGGATGGCTGTGCACCCCGAAGGCGGCGACGTCGGCAGCGCCCGCGCCGGTCATGCTGTGGATCCACGGCGGCCCGCACGGCTCGTACAACGCGTGGAGCTGGAGGTGGAACCCGTGGCTCGCCGTCGCGCGCGGCTGGGCGGTGCTGCTGCCCGACCCTGCGATGTCGACCGGCTACGGCCACGAGGGCCTCAACCGGGGCTGGCCGCGCCTGCCCGACGTCGTGTGGCATGAGTGCGAGACGCTGCTCGACCGCGTGCTGACGAGGCGCACGCTCGATGCGACGCGCACGGCGCTGCTGGGCGCCTCCTTCGGCGGATTCATGACGAACTGGATCGCCGGGCACTCCGACCGGTTCGGCGCGATCGTGACGCACGCGGGGCTGTGGGCGCTCGACCAGCAGCATGCGACGACGGATGCGGCGGCGCACAAGGTGCGCGTGCACGGGCACCCCGACGACCTGCCCGAGTGGTACCGCGCGTACTCGCCGCATCACTCGGCATCCGCGATCACGACGCCGATGCTCGTCACGCACGGCAACCGCGACTACCGCGTGCCGGTGAGCGAGGCGCTGCGGCTGTGGTGGGATCTCGTCTCGGGCTGGCAGGGCGCGCCCGCCTCGATGCCGCACCGGTTCCTGCAGCTCACCGACGAGCATCACTGGATCCAGCGCCCCTCGAACGCGCTGACGTGGAACGAGACGGTGCTCGCGTTCTGCGCGCAGCACGTGCTGGGCGGCGACCCGATTCCCGACGCTCTACCCTGGTGACGCCCGACCGCTCGCTCATCTGAGGTTTTCGGCCCAATCTGGCATCAGATTGGGCCGAAAATCTCAGATGTGGGGGCCTGGGGCGGCGGGGCGGGGACGGAACGCGATCGCGAGGGCCGCGAGCGCGAACAGGGTCGCTGCGACCGCGAGCATCGGGACGACGCCCGTCAGCACCGCCACCGCGCCCGCGATCGGCGCGACCACCACGATGACCGCCCGGTTCGCCGCACGCATCGTCATGTTCACGCGCGCCTGCGCACCGTCGGGCGTGCGGGTCTGCCGGAACGTCATCTCGTGCGAGTTCGACGCCCCCATCGCGATGCCGTGCAGCAGCTGGCCAGCGGCGAGCACCACGGCAGCCGCGAGCTGCGACGACGCGACGAGCGCCGCGACCGTCATGACGAGCACCGCGATCGTCGACAGCGCATGGCACGCGGCGATCGTCGGCAACGCCCCGAGCCGCCGCCCCACGGCTCCCGTCACCGACGCGCCGACGACCGCGCCGATGCCTGCCGCGGCGAGCACGAGCCCGAACGCACCCGCGTCGAGCTCGAGCGCCGTGAGCGCGAACGGCGCCACGAGCACGCCGAGCACCGCGTTCGCCGCGAACCACACGTGCGTCGCGACGGCGAGGCGCGTGAGCGCCGTGCCGCGGTAGACGAGGCGGACGCCCTCCCCGACGTCGCGCAGCACGTCGCGCACGCCGCGGCCCCCGACTGGCGCAGGCTCGTCGACGCGGATGCGCGCCACCGCGAGCGCCGCGAACGCCGACGCGACGACGTCGACGAGCACCGCGTACGGCGCCCCCACGAGTCGCACGACGAGCCCGCCGAGCGCAGGCCCGCCCGACTGCGCGACGGCGTCGGCGGTGTCGATGCGTGCGTGCGCGCGCTGCAGGGCGTCGCCGGGGACGAGCCTGGGCAGGAACGCCATCGACGCGGCGTCGTTCACGACGGTCGCGACGCCGTAGGCGACCACGACGACGAGCAGCGACGGCAGCGTGAGCGCATCGAGCAGCCACAGCGCAGGGATGGCTGCCAGCAGCACCGCCCGCGCAGCGTCGCTCCACACCATGACCGGCTTCCGCCGCATCCGGTCGACCATCGCGCCGACCAGCAGCCCGACGACGAGGTACGGCAGCCACCTGGCGGCGCTCAGCAGCCCCGTGTCCGCCGAGTCGCCCCCGAGCGTGACGACGACGATCGTCTGCAGCGCGAGCAGCGTGACGTACGTGCCGATGCTCGAGGCCGACTCCGCCGCGAGCAGCCAGCGGAACGACCGCGGCAGGCGCGCATCGCGAGACGTGGTCGCCATGCACCCATCCAACATGCAGGCCACGTGGATGGAGCGATGCCGAGCGGCTGTCAGGCTGCTGCGATGCCGAATCTCGACGACACCCGACCCGATGCGGGCGGCGGGATGCCCGATGCGACCCCACGGCGACGCGTTCGTCGACGCGTCGCCGTCGCCGTCGCCGGGGCGGGCGCCGTCGCCGTGCTCGCGATCGGCGGCATCGCGATCGGCGAGTCGCAGCGCCCGGATCCGCGGGATCTCGTCGTCGCATACCTCGATGCGATCGCCGATGGCGACGTGGAGGCGGCGAACGCGCTCGCCCCCGACCCCGAGGAGCTGCCCGAGTCGGGGTCGCTGGCCGATGCCGAGCGCATCGTCGTGGGCGCCGTCGGCGCGCGCGGCATCCCCACGACGATCGAGGGCGACGACGGCGCGGCCGTCGACGTGCTCGCCTTCGAGGTCTCCTACGCGCTCGGCGGGATCGCATACGACGACCGAGTGGTCGTCGAGCAGCCGTCGGGGTGGTGGGTCGGCGAGACGTGGCGCATCCGCGACTCGCTCGCGCAGCGCGCGAGCCTGCGGCTGCAGGCGCCTGCGACGACCGTCGAGGTCTCGGACGGCTCGATCTCGGTCGAGGTCGAGTCGGCCGAGCCCACCACCCTCGCGCTCTACCCGGGCGTGTACCGGTTCGAGCCAAGCTCGTCGCCGCTCATCCGACTCGACGTCGCGCCCGAGCTCACGATCGCGGCGACGCCGGGCGCTGACCTCATCCTGCAGCCGCTGCCGATCCAGGCGACGTTCGCCGCCATCGGCGACGGCCTCGTCGAGGCCATCGCGCCATGCCTCGCAACCGCGCGCGACGACGGCGTCACGTGCGGCTTCCTCACCCTCTTCAGCGACGCGCCCTCGGACGCCGTCGTCACGTGGGCGCTCGAGGCGCCACCGTCGGTCGACACCGTCGGGAGCGACCCGTGGTCCTTCATCGCGACGGGCGTCGTCGTCGCGACGTACGTCGACGGCGACGGCGCCGCCGTGACGGAGCGCTTCGACGTGCGCGCACTGCCGATCGTCACGAGCATCTCGACCGACGACGTCGAGGTCGACGCTCGGTGGGGTGCGTGACGACGCCGGCTCGCCAGGCGGCGATGCGGCGAGGTCACATGCGCGGGTTCAGCCGTCGATGAGGTCGTGCCGCACGACGATGGCCTCGCGGTCGGGACCGACGCCGATCGCCGAGATGCGCGAGCCCGACATCGCCTCGAGCGCGAGCACGTAGTCCTGCGCGTTCTTCGGCAGGTCGTCGAACGAGCGGGCGCCCGAGATGTCCTCGCTCCAGCCGGGGAACTCCTCGTAGATGGGCGTCGCGTGGTGCACGTCGGACTGCGACACGGGCATCTCGTCGTGGCGCACGCCGTCGACGTCGTAGGCGACGCAGACGGGGATGCGCTCGATGCCGGTGAGCACGTCGAGCTTCGTGAGCACGAAGTCGGTGACGCCGTTCACGCGTGCCGCGTAGCGGGTGATGACCGAGTCGTACCAGCCGGTGCGGCGCGGGCGACCCGTGGTCGTGCCGAACTCGAAGCCCGTCGCACGCAGGCGCTCGCCCCACTCGTCGAAGAGCTCGGTCGGGAACGGGCCGGAGCCGACGCGCGTCGTGTACGCCTTCACGATGCCGATGATGCGGTCGAGGCGCGCCGGCGCGACGCCGGAGCCCGTCGCGGCGCCACCGGCGGTCGCCGACGACGAGGTGACGAACGGGTACGTGCCGTGGTCGATGTCGAGCATCGTCGCCTGGCCGGCCTCGAACACGACGATGTCGCCGCGGTCCATCGCCTGGTCGAGCTCGAGCGCCGTGTCGCCCACCATGGGGCGCAGGCGCTCGACGTACGACTGCAGGTCGTCGACGATCTCGTCGACCGTGATCGCGCGACGGTTGTAGACCTTCGTGAGCAGGTGGTTCTTGAGGTCGAGGGATCCCTCGACCTTCTGGCGCAGGATCGACGGGTCGAACAGATCCTGCACGCGCACGCCGACGCGGTTGATCTTGTCGGCGTAGGCCGGACCGATGCCGCGACCGGTCGTGCCGATGGAGCGCTTGCCGAGGAAGCGCTCCGAGACCTTGTCGAGCGTGCGGTGGTAGTCGGCGATGATGTGCGCGTTCGCCGAGATGCGCAGTCGCGACACGTCGACGCCGCGTGCCGACAGCGCCTCGAGCTCGTCGAACAGCACCTCGAGGTCGATGACGACGCCATTGCCGATCACCGGGACGACGCCGGGCGTGAGGATGCCGGACGGGAGGAGGTGCAGCGCGTACTTCTCGTCGCCGACGACGACGGTGTGGCCTGCGTTGTTGCCGCCGTTGAACTTCACGACGTAGTCGGTGCGGCTCGCGAGGAGGTCGGTGGCCTTGCCCTTGCCCTCGTCGCCCCACTGCGCCCCGAGGATCACGATGCCTGGCATGGGGTCCCCTTCTGCTTGGTCGGCAAGCGGGAGCCCGCTTGCACTCCACCCTATCCCGAGCCTCCTCGCCCCCTCCTGGCTGCGTCCACAGCGTCGCCGAAGGACGAGCGTCGATGGATGCGGCTCGGACCCGCGTCAGGCCGAGCCCGGCGCCGCGTCGCGCAGCGCGTCGTCGCGCCATTCGTGCGCCCGGATCTCGCCCGCGGCGACGCGCTCCTCGCGCTGCCGCAGCTCGACGCGGCGGATCTTGCCCGAGATCGTCTTCGGCAGCTCGGCGAACTCCACCCTGCGCACGCGCAGGTACGGCGCGAGGTGCTCGCGGGCGTAGCGGAGGATGTCGAGCGCCGTCGCCTCGTCGGGCTCGTGCCCGGCCGCGAGCACGACGTACGCCTTCGGCACCGCGAGGCGCACCGCGTCGGGCGCCGGCACGATCGCAGCCTCGGCGACGGCGGGATGCTCGAGCAGCACGCTCTCGAGCTCGAACGGGCTGATCTTGTAGTCGGAGGCCTTGAAGACGTCGTCGGTCCTGCCGACGTACGTCAGGGAGCCGTCGGCGTCGCGCGCAGCGATGTCGCCCGTGTGCACGAGGCCGTCCGCCATCGTCGAGGCCGTGCGCTCGGCATCCCCCACGTAGCCGGTCATGAGGTTCACGGGCTGGTCGCGCGCGTCGATGCACAGCTCGCCCTCGTCGGCCTCCTCGCCGGTGAGGGGGTCGACGAGCACGATGCGGCAGCCTGGCAGCGGCCGACCCATCGAGCCGTCGCGCACGGTCGTGCCAGGCGAGTTCGCGACGACGGCCGTCATCTCGGTCTGGCCGTAGCCGTCGCGGATCGTGAGCCCCCAGTGCCTGCGCACCTGCGCGATGACCTCGGGGTTGAGCGGCTCGCCAGCCGAGATCGCCTCGCGCAGGGCACCGGGGCCCTCGGAGAGGTCGGCCTGGATGAGCATGCGCCACACCGTCGGCGGCGCGCAGAACGACGTCACGCCCTCGCGCCGCATCGTGCCCAGCAGGCCTGCGGCGTCGAAGCGCGGCTGGTTGGCGACGAAGATCGTCGCCTCGGCGATCCACGGCGCGAAGAAGCAGCTCCAGGCGTGCTTCGCCCACCCTGGCGAGCTGATGGCGAGGTGCACGTCGCCGGGCCTGAGGCCCAGCCAGTACATCGTCGACAGGTGTCCCACCGGGTACGAGACGTGGGTGTGCTCGACGAGCTTCGGCCTGCTCGTCGTGCCGGAGGTGAAGTAGTGCAGCAGGGGGTCGCGGATGCCCGTGCCCGGATGCGGCAGCGGTGCGGCAGGGCGGTCGAACGCGTCGGCGTAGCGCAGCCAGCCGGCGTCGGGCGCGGCCCCGTCGCCGCCAGCCGCGCCCGTCGCGTCGGCGGCCTCCGCCGCATCCGCTGCCTCGTCGGCGACGTGGATGCGCACGAGGCCGTCTGCGAGACCGTCGAACTTGGCCACGTCGCCCGTGCCCGCGACCACGACGCGCACCGAGCCGCGCTGCAGCCGGTCGCGCAGGTCGGCGCCGCCGGTCGCGACCGTCGTCGGCAGGATGACGGCGCCGACCTTGATGAGCGCGAGCATCGACTCCCACAGCTCGACGCGGTTGCCCAGCATGAGCAGCACGGCGTCGCCGCGGCGCACGCCCTGCTCGACGAGCCACGCGCCGAGCTGGTTCGACCTCGCCGCCATCTGGGCGAACGTGCGCGCGGTGCGCGAGCCGTCCTCCTCGACGATCACGAGCGCCTCGCGGTCGTTGCCTGCCGCGATCGCGTCGAACCAGTCGATGCCCCAGTTGAACGTGGTGCCGACGTCGGGCCACGCGAAGGTCGCGACCGCCTGGTCGTAGTCGTCGCGGAGGGCCACGAGCAGGTCGCGGGCGGTGCGCAGGGCCTGCGTGCCCGGCGCCTGGGTGCCCGAGGCCTGCTGGCTCGGTGCGGTGGTGACGTCGTCGTCGGGCATGCGGGCTCCTCGTCGGCGGGACTGCTCACCCCATGCTGTCGACCCGGCGCAGCGGGCGCCAGCCCACGCCCCACGCCCCGCCTCCTCAGTCGACGACGGCCGCGACGCTCTCTGCGATCGTCCGCTCGGGCTCGAAGACGGCGCGCTCGAAGGCGACCATGACCATGGCGCCCACGACGGCGGAGGCGCGCAGCGTCGAGGCACGAGGCGCGCCGTCGGCGACGATGGCGTCGGCGACGAGCGTGAAGAGGGCGGTGCGGTACGCGGCGAGCGACTCCTGCCACGGCCGGTCGGTGCGGAAGAGCTCGCCGGCGACGACCTTCGCGACGGTCGGCCGCTCGTCGACGCCCTGCAGGAAGGCTGTGACGACGGCCCGCAGCGCGCCGCCTGGCTGCGCGGCGGCGAGCGCGTCGCCGAGGCGGGCCGAGGTGCGGGCCACGGCCTCGGCGAGCACCGCCTCGAACACGGCGTCCTTGCTGGGGAACGAGTAGTACACGCTGCCCTTCGCGACGCCGGCGCGCTCGGCGATGTCGTCGACGGTCGTCGCGGTCACGCCGCGCTCGGCGGCGAGCGCTGCGGCGGCGTCGAGCACCTTCGCGCGGCTCAGGTTCGGGCGGGGCATGCTGCACCTCTCGGCAATACTTGTACTGACCAGTCAGTTTAGTTTACCATCGACGAGTCGCGAGAGGGAGTGCGAGATGGACGTTCGGATGCAGCAGGTCGCCATGGGGAGGGCGCTGCCGCCGACGGATGCGCGCTTCGCATCCGGCGAGGCGACCCTCGTGGTCGTCGAGACCGAGCAGCGCCCCACCGTGCTCGGGCTCATCGCCGCGGGCCGCATGGTGCCCAGCACCGGACGCGTGCTGCTCGACGGCGCCGAGGACCGCCGCGGCCTGCGCGCACGCGTCGCGCTCGTCGACGCGCCCCGCGCCTCCGACCCCGACCCCGCCGTGACGCTCGCGGGCGCGATCGCCGAGGAGCTGTTGTTCGCAGGCGTGCCAGGCGACCCCCGCAGCGTTCGCGCATGGGCGGCGCAGCTCGACGTGCTCGCCGACCTCGACGTGCCCATCGCCGACGTCGCCCCCGCCACCCGCACCCGCGTGCTCGCCGAGCTCGCGATCCTGCGCGACGACGTCGAGGCCCTCGTGCTCGCGAGCCCCGACCGCCACGGCGGCGATCCCCACGACTGGTGGGCGCTCGCCCGCTCGCTCGCCTCCCGCGGCTTCGCGGTGCTCGTGCTCGCGAGCCCCGCATCCGCCCGCGTGCTGCACGCGACGGGCGAGCTGGATGCGGCGGCGGGCGAGCCCGCGGGATCGGCGAGCGACGCGCTGGCCACCGCATCCGCATCCGCATCCGCATCCGCATCCGAGGAGCAGGCCGCATGACCGTGCCGCAGATCGTGATCGCCGAGCTGCGCAGGCTCGTCGCGACCCCCATGGCGCGCATCGCGCTGCTCGCGCTGTGCACCGTGCCGCTGCTGTACGGCGGCCTGTACCTGTGGGCGAACCAGGACCCCGAGGGCAGCCTCGACGCCGTGCCCGTCGCGCTCGTCGTCGCCGACGCCGGCGCGACCGACGACGACGGCACGGCACGGGTCGTCGGCGACGAGGTCGCCGAGCAGCTCGTCGACTCCGGCGACTTCGACTGGCACCGCGTCACCGCCGCGAGCGCTGCCGCAGGTGTCGCAGACGGCACGTACGACTTCTCCGTGACGCTGCCGGCCACCTTCTCCGCCGACCTGCTCAGCGCCTCCGGCGACGACCCGCGGCAGGCACGCATCGCGCTCGAGACGAACGACGCGAACGGCTACCTCGCCGGCACGATCGGCGAGCGCGCGACCGACGCGATCCTCGCCTCCGTGCAGGAGTCCGTCGGCGAGGAGGCCGCCGGACGGCTGCTGCTGGCGATCTCCGACATCCGCGACGGCATCGTCGACGCCTCCACCGGCGCCGGCGACCTCGCAGCAGGCGCCTCCGACGCGCACGCCGGATCGACGACGCTCGCCTCCGGCACGGCCGAGCTCGCCACCGGGGCGGATGCGCTGGCCTCCGGCACCGAGCAGGTCGCCTCGGGCGCGCAGCAGCTGGCAGACGGTGCAGCGCCGCTCGCATCGGGCCTCGCGACGCTGCAGTCGTCGACCTCCACGCTGCCCGCCGACGCCGCAGCGCTCGCCTCCGGCGCGCAGCAGGTGGCCGACGGGAATGCGCAGGTGGCCGCCGTCGGTGCGCAGGTCGCGTCCGTCACGAGCGGGCTCGCCGCCGACGTGCCGCAGACGCGCACCGACATCGTGGCCGCGCTGCAGGCAGCGGGGCTCGACGACGCCGCGATCGCGCAGGCGCTCGCACCTCTCGACGAGCTCGGCGCGGCGGTCGTCGACGGCGACGGGCGCGTGCAGGCCGCCTCCGGGCAGCTGCAGCAGCTGTCCGCCGGTGCGCAGCAGGTCGCCGATGGCGCCGCACGGCTCTCGACCTCCGCGCCGCAGCTCGCGGGCGGCATCGCGCAGGCGGCGGATGGCGCCTCGCAGCTCTCCACGGGAGCGGCGACGCTCGCGACCGGCGCCGCGTCGGCCTCCTCGGGCGCGACGACGCTCGCATCCGGCGCGCACGACGCCGCAGACGGCGCATCCGCGCTCGACGGTGGGCTCGCGCAGCTCGACTCGGGCGCCGCCGAGCTCTCCTCGGGGCTCACCGAGGCCGTGGGCGAGATCCCGGCCTCCACCGCATCCCAGCGTCACGAGCAGGCCGACACGATCGCCGACCCCGTCGCGCTCGACGCCGATGCTTTGACCAGCGCGGGCTCGTACGGCGAGGGGCTCGCGCCGTTCTTCCTGTCGCTCGCGGCATGGATCGGCATCTACGCGCTGCTGCTGATCGTGCACCCCGTGTCGCGGCGAGCCGTGACGGCCCTGCGCTCGCCCATCCGCGTCGGCATCGCATCGTGGCTCGCACCCGCGTCGCTCGGTGCGCTGCAGATGGTCGCGCTCTTCGGCATCGTCACGCTCGCGCTCGGGTTCACCCTCGCGGTGCCGTGGGGCGTGCTCGGCGTCATGCTGCTCGCCTCCGCCGTCTTCGCCGCGATCATCGTCGCCCTCAACGTGTGGCTCGGCTCCGTCGGCCAGTTCCTCGGGCTCGTGCTCATGGTCGTGCAGCTCGTCACGGCAGGCGGCACCTTCCCATGGCAGACCCTGCCCGGCCCGCTCGCTGCACTGCACCACGCGATGCCCATGACGTACGCCGTCGAGGCGCTGCGGCAGGCGATGTACGGCGGATCGGCGGCGATCGGGTGGCACGACGCGATCGTGCTCGCGCTGTTCGGCGTCGTGGCGCTCGCGCTCGTCGTCGTGGGCGTCGCCCGCATGATGGATCACCGCACGCTGCGCGACCTGCAGCCGAGCCTCATCGGGTAGGGGTCCGGCGCATCGCCGTCACCGCCACGACCCGGCGTCGCGGTCGTGACGCACCCTTCGAGGCTCGCTCCGCTCGCACCTCAGGGAGCGGGCAGGGCTCGCCCCACCCACCTCGGGGAGCGGGAGGGCGTCCCGGGCGCCGTCTTGCGGTTTCGAGTGGCCTGGTCGTACTCTTTCGGCATGCCGAAAACTGGTGAGCGCGCCGCATCCCCCCTCCTGCGCCCGCGGCCGATCTGGCTGCTCGGGCCCGCGCTCGTCGCCGGCGTCGCCTACCTCGACCCCGGCAACGTCGCCGCGAACATGACTGCCGGCGCCCGCTACGGCTACCTGCTGCTGTGGGTCGTCGTGGCAGGCAACCTCATGGCGTGGCTCATCCAGTACCTGTCGGCGAAGCTCGGCATCGTCACCGGCCGGTCGCTGCCCGAGCTGCTCGGCGAGCGCTTCGGCTCACGCGCGGGCCGCATCGCCTACTGGCTGCAGGCCGAGGCGGTCGCGATGGCGACCGACGTCGCCGAGGTCATCGGTGGCGCCGTCGCCCTCTGGCTGCTGTTCGACATCCCGCTCGTCGCAGGCGGTGCCATCACGGGCGCGATCTCGATGGCGCTGCTGTGGATGCAGACGCGTCGCGGCCCCAAGGTGTTCGAGGTCGCCATCACCGCGCTGCTCGTCGTCATCGCGGTCGGCTTCACCGCAGGCGTCGTCGTCGCGCCTCCCGGCGCGGAGGCGCTCGGCGGCCTCGTGCCCCGCTTCGAGGGGCCGGACACGGTGCTGCTCGCCGCATCCATCCTCGGCGCCACCGTCATGCCGCACGCGATCTACGCGCACTCGAGCCTCGCCCGCGACCGGTTCCGCGATCGCGAGCGCGACGGCCTCGCCATCCCCCGCCTGCTGCGAGCGACTCGGTGGGATGTGACGATCGCGCTCGCGATCGCGGGCACCGTCAACGTCGCCATCCTCGTGCTCGCCGCCGCCAACCTCGCGGGCGTCGAGGGCACCGACTCGCTCGAGGGCGCCCAGCGCCGCCCCGATCGCCGCATCGGTGAGACCGGGGCCCTCCTGGCCGAAGAGCAGCACGCACGCCGCCGGCAGCGGCGCCGCATCCACCGCCCTCGACGCCGGATGCGTGTCGACCGCCACGATCGGCAGCCCGGCCTCCGCCGCCCACGCCGCGAGCGCCTCCACCGACTCGTGGTGCCGTACGTGCTGGTACCGGTCGGTCACCATCGCGCCGCGCCGATTCCACCGGCGCCTGCCGACGATGTGCACCTCCGCGGCGAGGAACGCGTTCGCCGTGCGCACGATCGACCCGATGTTCAGGTCGTGCTGCCAGTTCTCGATCGCCACGTGGAACGGATGCCGCCGCCGATCGAGGTCGGCGACGATCGCCTCCACGCTCCAGTACCGGTACGCATCGACGACGTTGCGGCGGTCGCCGTGCTCCAGCAGCTCCGCGTCGTAGCGGGCATCGGTGGGCAGCGCGCCCGTCCACGGGCCCACGCCGTGCGCTGGCTCCACGTCGGACTCGTGCCCGTGCGCCGCCCCAGGTCCACCGTCCGCATCCACGCTCCGACGCTACCGGCGGCCACCGCCCGAGCCTTGCGCGACCGGAGGTCATCGCGCGGATACCGACGAAACCCAACCACCCGAGGGGTGCGCGCGCTAGCGTCGAGGCATGCGCGATCGCACCGACATCGAGTGCTGGCTGACCGACATGGACGGCGTGCTCGTCCACGAGAACCACGCGTTGCCAGGCGCGCAGGCGCTCATCCAGCAGTGGACCGACGCGGGCACCGAGTTCCTCGTGCTCACCAACAACTCCATGTTCACGCCCCGCGACCTCGCAGCACGGCTGCGCGCGTCGGGCCTCGACGTGCCGGAGGACCGCATCTGGACCTCGGCGCTCGCGACGGCGGACTTCGTGAAGCAGCAGATGCCGGGAGGCTCGGCGTACGTGCTCGGGCAGGCGGGCATCATCACGGCGCTGCACGACGCGGGCTTCACGATGACGGAGACCGACCCGGACTTCGTCGTCGTCGGCGAGGTGCGCGACTACTCGTTCGAGGCGATCACCAAGGCCATCCGCCTCATCGACGCCGGCGCTCGCTTCATCACGACGAACCCGGATGCGACGGGCCCGAGCCCGGAGGGGCCGCTGCCGGCGACGGGCTCGGTCGCGGCGCTCATCACGGCCGCGACGGGCAAGATGCCGTACGTCGTCGGCAAGCCGAACCCGATGATGTTCCGATCGGCGCTCAACAAGATCGGCGCGCACTCCGAGAACACGGGCATGATCGGCGACCGCATGGACACCGACATCATCGCCGGCATGGAGGCGGGCCTGCACACGGTGCTCGTGCTCACGGGCATCACGACGACGACCTCGATCGACCAGTACCCGTTCCGGCCCGACGAGATCGTCTCCGGGGTGCACGAGCTCGTGCAGGCAGAGCCGCACGAGACCGACGTCGACGCCGAGCCGCCACACGCCGACGTCTGAGTCCTCCTCCCGGCGTGGGACTGGTCACGGTTGCACCTGATCGGGGCCGAATCCGGTGCAATGGCGACCACCGTCGATCTCCGGCCGCGTGGGACTGGTCACGGTTGCACCTGATCGGGGCCGAATCCGGTGCAAGGGCGACCACCGTCGGTCGAACCGTGACCAGCGTCGCGGCTGAAGGCGATCAGCCCGAGGCGAGCAGGCGCGCGGTGTGCACCGCGAACGTCGCCGCTGCGGCGAAGGATGCGACCGCAGCGACGGGCAGCAGCCCCTCGATGCCGCGCATGGGCACCTCGCGGCCCGAGAGCCCGTCGAGCCGCACCCATCCGTAGACCGCCGCCTTGCCCTGCCCGAGCGCGAGGATGCCGAGGCCGACGGCGACCGCGAGCACGGCGATGCCTGCGACGAGCATCCCGAGCGGCACCTCCCCCTCGCCCAGCAACGCGCCGAGCGCGAGGCCGGCGCCGATCGTGCCCGCCGTGGCGGGCAGGATCCACCAGCGCACGGGTGGTCCGAACCCGCGGGCGATGACGATCGAGAAGAGCACCGCGACGGCCATCGACGTCACCCCCGCGATGACGCCGCCCCACGCCGCGGCGCCGCACACGCGCTCGGATGCCTCGCACGCGAGCGACAGATCCGCGAGCCCCGAGCCGGAGAGCGCAGCGAGCACCGACCCGAACCCGAGCAGCACCCACGACGAGACGAGCCCGAGCCATCCCGTGCCGGCCTGCCCGAGGACGACGGCGCGCGGCGTCGGGTAGAGGCGGTCGCGCAGCATCCCTTCACGCTAGCCCTGCGGTGCGGCGGCGTCCGACGGGTCGACGGCGACGGGCGTGCGTGCGTCTGCTTGCTTGCATGCACGCATGCAGGCAGCGATCGCGCGCCGCGCTTCCGTGCGCAGCCACGCCGGCCGACGATCCCTTCGTCGGACTGGTCGCTCGTGGTCGCGTCGATCCCCGCCGCGGGCCTTGCCTGGTCACGAATGGTGGTGATCGGTCGAATGCAACGAGCGACCAGTCACCACCACGAGCGACCACCGTGCGCGGCTACGACGACGACGCGCGCTTGCGCACGTCCATCTCCTCCTGCATGTCCTCCAGCTCGATGCCCTTCGTCTCAGGCACGCGCAGCAGCACGAACACGAACGACAGCGCCGCGAAGAACGCGTAGAACCCGTACGCGAACGTGAGCCCGATCTCGGCGAACACCGGGAAGGTCGTCGAGATCGCGAAGTTCGCCAGCCACTGCGCCGCAGCGGCCACGGCGAGCGCACCCGCGCGGATGCGATTGGGGAACATCTCACCCAGCAGCACCCACACGACCGGGCCCCACGTGGCACCGAAGCCGACGACGAACAGGTTCGCCGCGACGAGCGCGATCGTCGACCACGGCGCCTCGAGCGTCGCCGCCCCGTCGGCATCGAGCGTCGCGAACGAGAACGCGAGCGCCATGGTGCCCAGCGACACCGCCATGAGCGCCGAGCCCGCCAGCAGCATGATGCGACGCCCCACCTTGTCGATGATGAGGATCGCGACGATCGTGACGACGATGTTCGTCACCGACGTGATGACGCTCGTGAGCAGCGCATCCGACTCGTCGAACCCCACCGACCGCCACAGCGTCGTGGAGTAGTAGAAGATCACGTTGATGCCCACGAACTGCTGGAACACCGACAGCAGGATGCCGACCCACACGATGGGCTTCAGCCCCAGGCGCGAGCCCAGCAGGTCGCGCAGCGACTCCCGGTCCTCGCGCTGCAGCGACGTGCGGATCTGCTCGATGCGCAGGTTCACGTCGGGCTCGCCCGTGAAGTCGAGCAGCACCTGGGATGCCTTGTCGACGTCGCCCTTCGCCACGAGGAACCGTGGCGACTCGGGCAGCCGGATCGCCATCACCCCGTAGATCACCGCGGGGATCGCCTCGGCGATGAACATCCACCGCCACGCCTGCAGCCCGGCCCACAGCTCGCCGGCCGCGCCGCCCGCGAACGACGCGAGCGCCGCGTTCGACAGCAGCGCGACGAAGATGCCGAGCACGATCGCGAGCTGCTGCAGGGAGCCGAGGCGTCCGCGCACGTGCGCAGGCGACACCTCGGCGATGTAGGCGGGTGCGATGACGGAGGCGGCGCCCACGCCGAGGCCGCCGATGACACGCCATGCGATGAGGTCGACGACGCCGAACGCGAGGCCCGATCCGATCGACGACGCGAGGAACAGCGCAGCGGCGACGAGCATGACGGGGATGCGGCCGAAGCGGTTCGCGATCTGCCCGGCGAACCAGGCTCCGGCGACGCAGCCGAGCAGCGCCGACGAGACGGCGAAGCCCTTGACCGCTGCGGAGAGGGCGAACTCCCCTGCGAGAGCGTCGACGGCGCCGTTGATGACGGCCGTGTCGAATCCGAAGAGGAAGCCACCGAGCGCGGCGGCGATCGCGATGCCCACGACCCTCGCGTTGATCCGCTTGTGTCCGTCGCCCGCCATGGCCGCCTCCTCGTGTGCGCGTGCCTCGGCACGCTACGCCTGTCGCGCGCATCGCGTCTGCGGGCTGCGACGCACGGGCGCGAGCGGTAGGGTCTCGCCGTGATCCCCGACGAATGGATGCCGCATCGGCGCGCCGACGGCGAGACCGTCGGCTACGTGCATCTGGCGGAGGGCGGCCTGTTCCAGGCGATGGATCTGCTGGGCCGTCCGATGGGCGCGCCCGTGGAGTGGCTGGAGGTCGAGGAGGCGCTCGACGCGCATTCGATCGCGTGGCTCGACGGTGCGTGGTCGCTCGTGCTGCCGGACGGGCGCACGGTGCGTGCGCGCATCGCCGAGCTGTCGAGCGCGCGAGTCGTGCTCGTCGAGGATCGTCTGGGTTCGATCGACGGCACCGCGCCGACGCGGTACGAGGTGCCGGTGCCGGTCGCGGAGGGCGTGCTGACGCCTGCTGCACCGCTCACCGAGTGGCCGCCGTCCGACGCGGCGTAGGCGAGCGCTCCGTGGATGCGTCGTCGCTGTCGGGGATCTTCGACGACGCCGTCGCGGGCGCGCACGTCGACGACGCCCGCATCCGGGCGGCGCTGCCGGACGCGGCGGATGCGGCGGCGATGCGCAGGCTGCTCGACGAGCGGGAGCGGCTCGTGCGCCGCGACGTGCAGCTGGGCGCCGTGATGGCGTCGACGCGCGACCTGCTCGACGTGCACGAGGTCGATGCGATGCTGCAGCGCATCGTCGATCGCGCGTTCGACCTGATGGGCGTCGACGTCGCCTATCTGTCGACGTACGTGGAGCGCGAGGATCGCCTGTACGTGCGGGCGACGCGCGGCATCGCATCCCCGCGCTTCCTGGGCATGGTGGTGCCTGCCGGCGTGGGTGTGGCGAGCCTCGCGGTGCGCACGCGCACGCCGCAGTGGGTGGAGGAGTACGCGCAGGCGACGCTGCCGCACGACGCGATCATCGACGACGTGCTCGCCGAGGAGGGGCTGCGGTCGCTGCTGGGCGTGCCGCTCGTCGCCCACGATCGGGTGCTGGGGGTGCTGTTCGCGGCGACGAGGTCTGCGCATCGGTTCGCCGCCGACGAGATCGCGCTGCTGTCGACGTTCGGCGGGCATGCGGCGATCGTGCTGCAGGTCGCGAGCCTGTTCGAGGACGTCGCGACGGCGTCGCAGCTCGCGGAGGATCGGCGCCGGCACACCGAGTGGGCGGCCGACCTGCACGCCGAGCTCGCCCGCGCCGCCGTCGACGGGGCCGAGCCCGCGGCGCTCGTGGCGACGCTGTCGACGGCGCTCGCGCGGCCCGTGGCGCTGCTCGACGCCGAGCATCGGCTCGTCGCTGGCGACGCAGCGCTCGCGGATGCCGTGCCGTCGCTCGGCCGTGCGCTCGCCGCGGCGGCACGCGAGGGCGCCGCGGTCGTCGTCGACGGTGCCGTCGAGCTCGTCGCGCCCGTGCTCGCGTCACGCGAGCGCCCGGGTGCGCTGCTCGTCGGCCGCGGCGCGACGCCGCTCGATGGCGTGCGCCGCCGCACGGTCGAGCGCGCGGCGCTCGTGCTCGCGTTCCTCGCGGTGCAGCGCTCCGCCGTCGCCGACGCGGAGGATCGCGTGCGGGGCGAGCTCGCGCTCGACCTGCTCGACGGCGCCTCCCCTGCAGCGCTGCGACGAGCGGCGGCGCGGGGATTCGCGGTGGATGCGCCATGGGCGGCGGTCGCGGTCCCCGCGGTCGCGGAGGTGCGCGCACGCTGGGTCGCGATCGCCGGCCGCCGCGCGGCGTGGCTCACGGCGCACGCACCCGACGGGCTCGTCGTGCTCGTGCCCGACGCGTCGCCCCTCCAGGCGGCGACGGAGGTGCTCGGCACGCTCGGCGTCCACGACGCGCTCGCCGTCGGCGCCCGTGCCGCCGACCTCGGCGGCGCGGCCGACGCCGCCCGACGCGCGACCTCGAGCGCCCGCCTCGCCGCCGGGCTCGACGCGACCGGCGCGGTCGACGCCGCGACGCTCGCGCCCTACTCGGGGCTCTTCGCCGGCGACGGCGCCGCTGCGGCATCCGCGATCGAGGCGGTGCTGGCGCCCGTGCTCGCCTGGGACTCGGAGCGCGGCACGTCCCTCGTCGACACGATGCGGGCACTGCTCGACGCGCGCGGCTCCGTGCAGGCGGCGGCCGCGGCGCTGCGGGTGCATCCGAGCACCGTGAAGCAGCGCGCCGCCCGCATCGGCACCTTGCTCGGGTCGGCGTGGACCGATCCCGAGTCCCGCTTCCGCGTCGAGGTGGCAGTGCGACTCGAGCTCGCGCGGCGCATGCTGCGCGGGTGAGCGCGCGGCCGATGGGCTCGCCCGCGCGCCGAACGGCGACGCACGGCTCGTGGGCATGCAGGATCCTCCCGGCGCCGCGGCGATAGCGTCGCGGCGTGATGTCTCGACGTGTCGTCCCCGCCCTCCTCGCCTCCACCGCCGCGGTCCTGCTGCTCGCCGGCTGCAGCGGCGGGGGTCCGCTGCCGCTCGGCGAGGCCGACGACTACGGCGACGGCACGATGACCGTGACCGCGATCGACGAGATGACCGCCGCCGACGTCGCCTCGCTCACGGGCCTCGACGAGGTCGAGGGCCACACCCCCTACTTCGTGCACTACGAGGTCGACTTCGGCTCGGAGGGGGACGAGAGCGTGCCGGCCTCCGCGTGGCACGGCGACGCGTCGTCGGGCGAGGTGGCGCCCGTGAACCTCTTCGGCATCGGCGACTTCGCCTGCGACGGCCTCGGCGAGGTCGCCGACGGCAGCGCGACGGGGTGCCAGCTCGTCTTCGTCGAGCCCGACGCGACGCTCGAGTCGGTCGGGATCGGCGCGAGCGGCCCGTGGGCGGCGGCGGCGGACTGAGGCGGGCTGAGACACAGCAGGACGCCTGAGAGCGTCCACTCGAGACACATCGGGACGGTGGGCCGACTGCTTCCATGAGGGAGGCGACGCGACGACGCGCGCCAGGAAGGCCTGCACCGTGGCACGCACCTCCCGACTGAGCGGGCTCCGCACGCTCGCGCCGCACGAGCGCCGCGCCGCCGTCGCCGCCGAGCTCGGCATCGACCCGGGCGACCTCGCCGCGTTCCTGAACGGCGGCATCGACCTCGAGCAGGCCGACCGCATGATCGAGCACGCGATCGGCACGATCGGCATCCCCGTCGGCATCGCGACGAACTTCATCGTCGACGGCCGCGAGGTGCTGGTGCCCATGGCCACCGAGGAGCCGAGCGTCGTCGCCGCCGCCAGCAACGTCGCCCGCATGGCCCGCCCCACCGGCGGCTTCACCACCACGACCACCGGCCCCATCATGCAGGCGCAGGTGCAGCTGCTCGACGTCGCCGACGTGCACGCAGCCCGCGCCCGCATCCTCGAGCGCGAGGCGGAGGTGCTCGAGCTCGCGAACGCGCAGGACCCGCGACTGATCGAGCACGGCGGCGGCGCGCGCCGCCTCGACGTGCGCATCGTCGACGGCGCCACCCGCACCCACCTCGTCGTGCACCTCGTCGTCGACGTGCGCGATGCGATGGGCGCGAACGCCGTGAACACGATGGCCGAGGCGACCGCTCCCCTCCTGGCGAGCATCGCCCAGGGCAGGCATCTGCTGCGCATCCTCACGAACAAGGCCGACCTGCGCCTCGCGCGCGCACGCGTCGTGATCCGGCCCGACGACATCGGCGGCCCGCAGGTCGTCGCCGACATGCTCGAGGCCGGCGCGCTCGCGCACGACGACCCGTACCGGGCGGCGACGCACAACAAGGGCATCATGAACGGCATCACGGCCGTCGTGCTCGCCACGGGCAACGACACCCGCGCCGTCGAGGCCGGCGCCCACGCGCACGCCGCCCGCGACGGCCGCTACCGCTCGCTGTCGACGTGGGAGCGCGATGCCGACGGCAACCTCGCGGCGACGCTCGAGCTGCCCATGCCGGTCGGCCTCGTCGGCGGCGCCACCCGCAGCCACCCGGCTGCGCAGGCCGCGGTGCGCCTCACCGAGGTCTCGACGGCCGACGAGCTCGCGCGCATCGTCGTCGCCGTCGGCCTCGCGCAGAACGTCGGCGCCGTGCGCGCCCTGTCGGCAGAGGGCATCCAGCGCGGCCACATGGGTCTCCACGCCCGCAACGTCGCCGTGTCGGCAGGCGCGACGGCCGACGAGGTCGACGCGCTCGCCGCCCGCCTCGTCGCCGCCGGCGCCGTGCGCGCCGACGTCGCCGAGCGCGAGCTCGCCCAGCTGCGAGCCGGCCGATGAGCGTGCGCGACCCGCGCCTACCCGAGCCCTCGCCGCTGCCTGGCGTGCCCGACGCCGTGACGATCTGGGAGGTCGCGCCGCGCGACGGCCTGCAGGCCGAGGCGGTGACGCTCGGCGTCGACGACCGCATCCGCGCCATCCGCATGCTCGCCGCCGCCGGGCTCCCCGTCATCGAGGTCGGCTCGTTCGTGCGCGCCGACCGCGTGCCGCAGATGGCGCACTCGGATGCCGTGCTCTCGGCCGTCGCAGACCTCGGCATCCGCACGCCCGTGCTCACCCCGAACCTGCACGGCTACCACGCGGCCGTCGCCGCCGGAGCGCGCGACGTCGCCGTGTTCCTGAGCGTGACCGAGACGTTCGCGCGCGAGAACCTCGGCGCCTCGCGCGCCGCGACCGAGGCGGCGGCACGCGAGGTCGTCGCGCATGCCCGCGCAGACGGCGTGCGCGTGCGAGGGTATCTGTCGATGGTCTTCGGCGACCCCTGGGAGGGACACGTGCCCCTCTCGGACGTCGTCCGCGTCGCAGCGCTGCTGCACGAGTGGGGCGTCGACGAGCTCTCGCTCGGCGACACGATCGGCGTCGCCACCCCCGGCCAGGTGCGCGGCGTCGTCGACGCGCTCACCGGCGACGGCATCCCCATCGACCACCTCGCCCTCCACATGCACGACACGTACGGCACGGCCCTCGCGAACGTGCTGGCCGGCCTCGAGGCCGGCGTGCGCACGTTCGACGCGTCCGCAGGCGGCATCGGCGGCTGTCCCTTCGCGCGCAGCGCGACCGGCAACCTCGCAACCGACGACCTCGTGTGGATGCTCGACGGCATGGGGGTCCACACGGGCGTGGACCTCGCAGCCCTCACCGATGCGAGCGCGTGGCTGTCCACGACGCTCGCCCGACCCACGTCGTCGCGCGTCGCCCGCGCGCTGTCGACGAAGGAGCACGCATGACCCAGCAGCCACCCGCCTCGCAGACGAGGCTCATGGAGGTGTGGGGCGACACCGTCGACTCCCGGCACCTCGTGCTGTCGATCGTGCTGGGCGTCGGCCTCGGCGCGCCCGCCTACCTCGGCACCACATGGCTCCTCGCCATGACGGACGTCACGGAGGGGCTGCAGCGCTCGTACGCGCTGCTGGCCGGCATCGGCGCGTGCCTCGTCGCCGCCGTCATCGCCGCGCGCCTGTTCGGCCCGAAGCGCAGGGTCGAGATCGGTGCGGAGACCGCGGGCTCGCGCCGGGAGGCGATGGATGCGATCGAGGCCGAGATCGGCCCGCTCGGCGACCCCGACGAGCTGCCGGCGCGCCTGATCGCCGAGGTGCGCGCGCTCGGGCTCTACGACGACCTCGCCGCGCAGCACCGCCGCCGCACCGAGGCGGGGGAGGTCGCCTGATGGACATCCTCGAGCTCTTCGCATGGGCCGCGGGCATGGCGGTCGTCGGCGCCGTCGTGTTCGGCCTCCTGGGCCTCGTCTCCGGCACCGACGAGACGGCGACGATCGCGCCCATCACCCTGCTCGTCATCCTGCTGGGCGTGCCGCCCGTGGGCGTCTTCGCCTTCTTCATGGCGGCGATCTCGGCGAAGCACATCACGCACGCGATCCCCACGACGCTGCTCGGCATCCCCGGCGACACCCTCGCAGCACCCTTGCTGCGCGATGCGCAGCTGCTGCGCGAGCTGGGCGTGCCGCACATCGCGCTGCGCAAGGCGATCTCGGGCGGCGTGATCGCCGCGATCATCGCCGTGCCGGTCGCCGTGCTGTTCGCGTGGATCCTCACGCCGTTCTCGGAGGCGATCGGTGCGGTGGCGCCGTGGCTGTTCCTCGCCGCGGCCGCGCTCATCGCGCTCGTGTCGAAGGGTCGCTGGCGGGCGCTCGTGGCGCTCGTGCCGTTCGTGGTGCTCATCGTGCTGCTGCGCGACGGCTCGACGGCGATCCTCGGCACGCCGCTGTCGATCTCGTTCTTCCTCGGCATCGCCACGGGGCCGCTCATCCTCGACCTCTTCCTCGCGTCGACGCCCGGCGGTCGAGCTCGGATGCGCCGGGATGCGCCGCGCGTGTTCGAGCTCGCCGCCGACTCGCGCACGTGGTCGGGACGCATGCCGAACCCGCTGCAGGTGCTCGACGCGCGGCAGGCGGCATCGACCGCCGGCGCGGCGGTGGTGTCGAGCGCGACCTTCGTGTTCTCGCCCGTCGCGATGACGGTGCTCATGGGCGAGACGTTCGCGGGCCGCATCAAGAACGGCTACCGCCGGCTCACGTCGATGATGGCGATCAAGAACGGCACGACCGAGTCGACCTACATCGCCGAGACGCTCATCCCGCTCATCGCGATCGGCCTGCCGCTGTCGCCCATGGCTGCGGGTCCTGCGAACCCGCTGTTCAACGCGCCGCCGGTGTACACGATCGACGCGGAGGCGGGCACGACGAACAACCTGCACGACCTGCTCGAGCCGTGGCAGTTCCTCGTGTTCGGGCTCCTCGCGGTGCTCGTCGCCGTGCTGCTGACCTATCCGTTCGCGATGACGCAGGCGCACCGCGCAGCGTCGTGGATCATGCGGAAGGTCAGCCACGAGGCCGTCATCGGGGCGTTCGCGGGCCTCATCGCCGTGATCTGCCTCTACGAGGGTGGTCTCGTCGCGCTGGGCGTGGCGATCGTCGTCGGCCTCGCGGGCGGCACGCTCAACCGCCTCGTGCAGATGCACACGGGCGTGCAGTTCATGGGCTTCTACGTGGCGGTGCTGACGTGGCCCGCCGTCCTGGCGCTCCTGGGCTGACGCACGCGCGATCGGTCGCTCGATGTCGTGATCGAGCCCGAACCACGACATCGAGCGACCGCTCGGCGGCAGGGAGGGTGCCTCGCGCGCTACGCGCGCAGCAGCCACGCGATGAGCAGCATCACCGGCAGCGACGAGATGGTCGTCAGCAGGATGACGTCGCGCGCGACGACCGTGCCCGTCTGGTAGCGCAGCGCGTACTGGTACATGTTCTGCGCCGTCGGCAGCGCACCCATGATCGTGCACGCGTAGACGAGCTCGTCCGACAGGCCGAAGACGAAGCGGGCGAGCACGAACGCGATCGCCGGCGCAGCGAACGCCTTCAGCATCGTCGCCAGCAGCACCTCCTTGCGACCCGATCCGCGTGCCAGCGGCTTGTCGCCGCCGAGCGAGATGCCGAACGCGACGAGCATGAGCGGCACCGCGGCACCGCCGAGGATCTCGAGCGGCGCGAGCACGGGATCCGGGATCTGCAACCCCGTCGCCGACACGATCGCCCCCAGCACGGATGCGATGAGGATCGGGTTGCGCAGCGGCTGCGTCACGATGCCCCGGAACGACGCCTTGCCGGCGCTCGTGACGTCGAGGACCCCGAGCAGCAGCGGCGCGAGCACGAGCAGCTGCAGCATGATCATGGGCCCCACGAACTGGGCGTCGCCGATGACGTACACGGCGACGGGCAGGCCGATGTTGTTGACGTTCGAGTAGCCCGACGTCGACGCGCCGATCGCGATGCGGCCGACGTCCTTCGTGAACCAGATGCGCGTGACGACCGTGTAGACGAGCGCGACGGCCACGAACGTCAGCAGCGCGACGAGCAGCACGCCCGAGAACAGCACGCGGATGTCGGATGCGGCGAGCACCGTGAACAGCAGCGCGGGGCTCGCTGCGAAGAACGCGACCCTGTTGAGCACGAGCCGGTCGTCCTGCGACACGATCTTCGTGCGGGCCAGCACCCAGCCGACGAGGATGACGAACGCGATGATCGCGAACCCGATGAGCACGCCGCCCATCCGTCTCCTCTCGTCCTGTCCTGCCCTGCTCTGCCCTCAGATGGTCGGGTCAGGAGGGCTCGAGGCCCAGGTCGCCGAGGTGGATGGCGGCCCGATACTCGACGCCCGTCGCCTCGATCGCCGCCTGCGCACCCGTGGCTCGGTCGACGATCACGGCGACCGCGACCACCTCCGCACCGACCTTCCTCAGCGCCTCGATCGCGGCGATGGGGCTGCCGCCGGTCGTGGAGGTGTCCTCGAGCACGACGACGCGCTTGCCGGCGAGATCCGGACCCTCGACCTGCCGGCCGCGGCCGTGGTCCTTCGGCTGCTTGCGCACGACGAACGCGTCGATCGCGAGCCCGCGTGCGAGGCCGCGGTGCAGCACGGCGTTCGCGAGCGGGTCGGCCCCCATCGTGAGGCCGCCGACGGCGACGACGTCCGGGATGTCGGCGATGAGGTCGAGCAGCACGTCACCGATGAGCGGTGCGCCGCGGTGGTCGAGCGACAGCTTGCGCATGTCGACGTAGTACGACGCCCGCTTGCCGGAGGTGAGCACGAAGTCGCCGTGGAACACGGCCTCGTCGCGGATGAGCTGGATGAGGTCGTCGCGCACGGTCACGGCACCAGGCTACCCAGGCCCGACGAGCCGGTCGCGCACGGCAGCACCTGCGCGACGCGCACCTCGGGACGCGCCGTCAGACCGCGCGGCCCGCCCACGCCATGATCGACTCCGTGCGCGAGGCGCCCTCCGGCGCGGGTCGCGCCGCGGCGAACACGACGGGGCCGCGCACATGCTCGTCGCGCACGCGCGACGGCAGGCCCTCTGCGAACGCCAGCAGCCGCTCCGGCAGCTCGAGCCGGTCGGCGAGGCCGACGCGGGCGATGCCCCAGCGGATGTCCCACGCATGCATCGTGAGATCCATCGTCGGGAGGGAGAGCAGCGGCAGCCGGTCGTCGGAGCACGCGTCGACGGCGGCCATCGCCTCGCGGGCCGTGCGCTCCCAGACGCCGATCGCGCGCACGTACGGCAGCTCGACGCGCTGCGACGACGGACCGATCGGCTCGCCCTCGCCTGCGAGCGGGGCGATGACGTTGCTGCGCTGCGTCGCCACGAGGTGCAGCACGACGTCGGCGATCGTCCAGCCCTCGCACGCCGACGGCAGGCCGAGCGAGTCCGAGGCCGCGAGCGCCTCGGCGGTGAACAGCTCGAGCGCGTCGAGGTAGAGCTCGCGGAGCGGCAGCGCCATGCGCTCATCCTGCCGGATGCGCCATGCCCTCGCCCCACGCCGTGTGCCCCTGCCGCGCGGCGGCACGCGTCGGGTGACGGCCACGAGCGCACGAGGTGACGCTGAGCGGGACGCCGGATGCAGCGTGCACATGCTCGAGCGCTCAGCGTCACCTCGTGCGCGCCGAGGCCGCGCGATCAGGGCAGCGCGAGCGCCGCCGCCGCGCGTCGCGCCTGCTCGGCGGCGACGTCGACGGGCGCGCCCGCCGCGACGACGCGGCCGCGCTCGAGCAGCAGCGCGTGG
Source organism: Agrococcus sp. AC640b (assembly GCF_979255995.1). Lineage (NCBI taxonomy): Bacteria > Bacillati > Actinomycetota > Actinomycetes > Micrococcales > Microbacteriaceae > Agrococcus > Agrococcus sp. AC640b. Next base: position 26,550 of record NZ_CEEDMM010000013.1, on the reverse strand, counting down.
TCGGCGCGCGCGAGCGACGCGCGGTCGTGCGTGGCGACGACGACCGTCGAGCCACCGTCTGCGAGGGCGCGCATCGCGGCGTCGATGCGGTCGCGGGATGCGGCGTCCGCCGATGCGGTCGGCTCGTCGAGCAGCGTGAGCGGCGCATCCTGCACGAGCCCCTGCGCGACGAGCACCCGCTGGCGTTGCCCGCCGGAGAGCGCGGAGAGCTGCCGGCCGGCATGGGTGCGCATGCCGACGACGTCGAGCGCTGCGTCGACGCGCGCCCGATCGGCGGCACGCATGCGACGCAGCAGCCCACGCTCGCGCCAGAGCCCCATGCCGACGACGGCGCGCACCGACAGCGGCAGCCGGTCGCCGAGGTCGGTGCGCTGCACGACGAGGGCGACGCGGGTCGGTGGCGGATCGATCGTGCCGCCGTGGGGCAGCACGCCGGCGAGCACCTCGAGCAGCGTGGACTTGCCGGAGCCGTTGTCGCCGACGAGCGCGGTGACGGCGCCGGCCGGCAACGAGGCGCTGACGTCGTCGAGGGCGCGGTGGCCGTCGCGGTCGGCGTGGATGCGGTGCAGGAGGAGGTGCGACACGCTCCGATTGTACTTCGATAACCGTTATCATTTACGGTGGAGGCGTGCCCTGGATCCTGGAGCCGTTCGAGACGGCCTTCTTCGCTCGTGCGCTGCTCGGCGGCGTGCTCGCCGCGACGATCTGCGCCATCGCGGGCGCTTGGGTCGTGGCGCGCGGCATGGCCTTCCTCGGCGAGGCGCTCGGCCACGGCATGCTGCCCGGCGTCGCGATCGCGACCCTCGTGGGCGCCTCCCCCATCGCGGGCGCCGCCGTGAGCGCCGCCGCCATGGGCGTCGCGATCGGGTGGCTCACGCGTCGCTCGCGCCTGCAGCACGACACCGCGATCGGCATCGCCTTCGTCGGCATGCTCGCAGCGGGGATCATCATCGTGTCGCACTCGGGCTCCTTCGCGACCGACGTCACCTCGATGCTCTTCGGCGACGTGCTCGCCATCCGCGGGGGCGAGCTCGCCGCCCTCGCCGTCGGACTCCTCGCCACGGCAGCGATCGCCTTCCTCCTCCACCGCCCCCTCACGGCGCTCGCGTTCGACGAGCGCGTCGCGGCGACCCTCGACATGCGGCCTCGTCTCGCTCGTGCGGGCCTCGCGGCACTCGTCATCGTCGCCGTCGTCGCGTCGTACCAGGCCGTCGGCACGCTGCTCGTCGTCGGCCTGCTCGTCGCGCCGCCAGCGGCAGCGGCGCTGTGGGCGCGCAGCATGCCGGGCGTCATGCTCGGCGGCGCGGCCGTCGGATCGGGTGCCGTCGTGGCAGGGCTGCTCGCGTCGTGGCATCTCGCGACGGCTGCGGGCGCCTCGATCGCCGTCGCCGCGGTCGCCGCCGTCGCCATCTCCGCCGTCGCGCGCAGCCTCGTCGCCACGCACACGCGCCCCACCGAGGCCGCCGCCGTGCGAGCCGGCACCGATCCCGCCGGCGCCTGCGACGCATCCGACGCATCCCGCGCCGACGTCGCGCCCGAGCCCGCACCGGTCGCCGCACGCATCCCCGACCCCTCCGAGAGGACCGCATGACCCGCCGCACCGCCGCGCTGCTCGCACTGCCCGCACTGCTGGTCGTCGCCGGCTGCACGAGCAGCCCCGCCACGAGCACCGAGCCAGACGCCGAGGCGACGCCGCACGGCTTCGTCGAGGGGGCGAGCGAGCACGAGGAGCCGCAGCTCGGCCTCGTCGGCATCGACGCGCAGGGCGCCGTGACGCTGCTCGACCTGCTCGCCGACGAGGCGCAGGCGACGAGCGAGATCGCCGAGCTCGGCCCCGTCTCCGACGCTGCGAGCGACGGCCGATTCGTCGCGGCGTCCACCGCCGACGGCATCGCGATCGTCGACTCGGGCGTGTGGACGGTCGAGCACGGCGACCACTCCCACTACTACCGCGCGCAGCCGCACGTCGCGGCGACGCTCGACGCGACCGGCCCGGCGCGCATCGCGTCGACCGAGACGACGACGGTCGTCGTCGCGGGCGGCTCAGGCGAGGTCGTCGTGCTCGACCGCGGCGACCTCGGCCAGGGCGAGACGACCGAGATCGGCCGCTTCGACGCGGATGCGGTCGCGGCGATCCCGCTCGGCGACGCGATCGTCGTCGCCGACGACGCGGGCGTGCACCTCGCCGACCACGACGGCGAGGCCATCGGCGACCCAGCCGCGTGCACGTCGCCGACCGATGCCGTGACGACACGCGTCGGCGTCGCCGTGGCGTGCGCAGAGGGCGCGGTGCTCGCGACCGCCGAGGACGAGCCGCTCGAGACCATCGCATACCCCGCAGGCACCGACGCGTCGACGATCGCGACGACCCTCGACGGCCGCCCTGGCCGCCCGTCGGTCGCGGGCGTCGCCGGCGACGTCGGCCTCTGGATGCTCGACACCCGCGAGCGCTCGTGGACGCTCGTGCCCACGGCCGCGCCGCTCGCGCACGTCGCCGCCGTCGACGACGCCGACGAGCACGTCGTCGCCGTCGCGACCGACGGCCGGGTGCTCGCGCTCGACGCGACCGGCGCCGAGCTCGGCGCGACGGAGCCGCTGCTCGCCGACGCGCTCGCGGCAGGTGCGACGCCGACGATCGAGGTCGACGCGTCGCGCGCCTACGTGCCGGTCGTCGCCGACGGCACCGTGCTCGAGATCGACTACGCCGACGGTGCGCGCATCGCCCGCACGCTGCCGCTCGAGGCCGCGTTCCTGGCGGAGGTCGGGCGATGAGGGCGGCGGGAGCCCTTCGAGGCTCGCCGCGCTCGCACCTCGGGCACCGCACGGGCAGGCGCGTCGCCACCACGGCGGTCGCCGCCATCGCGAGCGCCGCCCTCGCCGCCAGCACCCTCGCCGCGTGCGCGCCCGGATCCGAGGGGCCGCGCGTCGTCGTGACGACGAACATCCTCGGCGACGTCGTCGAGACGCTCGTCGGCGACCAGGTGGAGGTCGCGACGCTCATGCAGCCGAACGCCGACCCGCACTCGTTCGAGATCTCGGCGCAGCAGGCGGCGTCGATGGAGCGCGCCGACCTCGTCGTCGCCAACGGCCTCGGGCTCGAGGAGGGGCTGACGCAGCACGTGGAGGCGGCAGCGGATGCGGGCGTCGAGGTGCTCGAGGCGGGCGACGCGGTCGACGTGCTCGAGTACGCCACCGAGGACGCGACGGGCCCCGACCCGCACTGGTGGACCGACCCGACGCAGATGACGAACGTCGTCGACATGCTCGAGGATGCGCTCGCCGAGCACGTCGACGGCATCGACGCCGACGCGCTGGCCGCCTCCGCCGACGCGTACCGCGGCGAGCTCGACGCCCTCGACGCCGACCTCGCCGCTCGCTTCGACGCGCTCGGCTCCCAGCGGCGCGTGCTCGTGACGAACCATCACGTGTTCGGCTACCTCGCCGAGCGCTACGACTTCCGCATCGTCGGCGCCGTCATCCCGGGCGGGTCCACGCTCGCCGCACCCAGCGCCTCCGACCTCGACGACCTCGCCTCGGCGATCCACGAGGCCGGCGTGCCGGTGATCTTCGCCGAGTCGTCGCAGCCCGACCGCCTCATCCAGGTGCTCGCAGAGGAGGCGGGCGTCGACGTGCGCGTCGAGTCGCTGTTCACCGAGTCGCTCACCGAGCCCGGCGGCGGCGCCGCCACCTACCTCGAGCTCATGACCGCCAACGGCGACCGCATCGCCGCAGCCCTCGGCTGAGCCGGCGGCACCCACCAGCCACCCCGCACCACCCACACCACCGCGGCGACGCCGCATCCCACCCATGGAAGGAATCCCATGACCATCCCCCAGCACCGCCTGCGACGCCGCGCGACGAGCGCGTTCGCCGTCGCAGCCGCGGCGGGCCTCGCGCTCGCAGCCTGCTCGAGCTCCGACGCGGAGCCGAGCACCTCCCCCGCAGCCGAGGAGGACCACGGCCACGGCGGCGAGGGCCGCCTCGCCCTCACGGTCGACGGCGGCGTCGTCGTGCTCGACGCCGAGACGCTCGAGCCCGTCGGCGACGAGGTCGCGCTCGACGGCTTCCTGCGCATCAACCCGGCGGGCGACGGCGAGCACGTGTTCGTCACGTCGTCGAACGGCTTCGAGGTGCTCGCCACGGGCGCGTCGACTGACGAGGAGCCCGCGCTGACCGGCGCGGTCTTCGAGGGCGACGCCGCCGGCCACGTCGTGCTGCACGACGGCCGCACCGTGCTGTTCGACGATGCGACCGGCGACTTCTGGGCGTTCGACACCGACGCGCTCACCGACTCCGCCGACCTGCCCTCCGACGTCGTCGAGCACGAGTCGGAGGCCGCGCACCACGGCGTCGCCGTCGAGCTCGCCGATGGCACGATCGTGTCGACCCTCGGCGACGAGGAGTCGCGCACGGGCGTGCGCATCCTCGACGCCGACGGCACCGAGACCGAGCGCAACGAGGAGTGCCCCTCGGTGCACGGCGAGGGCGTCGCCGCCGACGAGCACGTGATCATCGGCTGCCAGGACGGCGTGCTGCTGTACGTCGACGGCGAGTTCACGAAGCTCGACAGCCCCGACGAGTTCGGCCGCGTCGGCAACCTCTACACGACGCACGACTCGTCGATCGCGTTCACCGACTACCGCGACGACCCCGACGCGGAGGGCTCGCTGCTGCACCGCATCGGCATGGTCGACACCGCGGCGGGCACGTGGGAGATCCTCGACCTGCCGGAGGGCGTCGAGTACACGTGGCAGGGCGTGGAGCGCGACCACGACGGCGGTCTGTGGATCATCGGCACCGACGGCCAGCTGCACGGCTTCGACGGCGAGACGGGCGAGCTCACCTCGTCGTTCCCCGTGATGGATGCGTGGGAGGGTCCTGCCGAGTGGCAGGAGGCGCACCCGTACCTCGTCGTCGAGGGGCACACGGCGTACGTGACCGACCCGGCGTCGCTCGAGATCCACGCGATCGACATCGACTCGGGCGACGTGCTCGCGACGGGCACGCTCGAGTCCGCCCCGAACGAGATGACGTTCGCGGGCTGAGGCTGCAGGGATCTCGGGGCCCGTCGGATGCGCAGCGCGCGTCCGGCGGGCCTCGTCGCGTCGCGGCACATCCAGCGCCCTTCGAGGCTCGCTGCGCTCGCACCTCAGGGGCCGGAGGGAGAAGGCCCCGCTCGAAGGGGCCGAGCTGCGCTCGCACCTCAGGGCCCGCGCACGGCACCGCCCCGACACACGGCGCCCTCCGTCGCACCGACGAAATAGGCTGGCGGCATGCGCGTCGCGACCTGGAACGTGAACTCCGTCCGCACCCGTGTGGGTCGCATCGTCGACTGGCTGGAGCGCTCCGACGTCGACGTGCTGGCGATGCAGGAGATCAAGTGCCGCGTCGACCAGTTCCCGTACGAGGCGTTCGAGGCTGCCGGGTACCACGTCGAGGCGCACGGCACGAACCAGTGGAACGGCGTCGCGATCGCCTCGCGGCTGCCGATGCTCGACGTCGTGCGGCAGTTCGACGAGCAGCCCGGCTACGCGAACACGGGCGAGCCGGTCGTGGAGGCGCGTGCCATGGCGGCGACCGTGGAGGGCGTGCGGCTGTGGAGCCTGTACGTGCCGAACGGGCGCGACCTCGAGCATCCGCACCTGACGTACAAGCTGGAGTGGCTGCGCATCCTCGCGAACCACGCGAAGGGCTGGCGGCACGAGCGCCTCGCACTCATGGGCGACTTCAACATCGCCCCGTTCGACCACGACGTGTGGGACATCGCCGCGTTCGAGGGCTCGACGCATGTGAGCGAGCCGGAGCGGGCCGCGTTCCGCGCGTTCGAGGACGCAGGCCTCACCGACGTCGTGCGCGATCGCGCGAGCGGCTACACCTACTGGGACTACAAGGCGGGCCGCTGGCAGAAGGGCGAGGGCATGCGCATCGACTTCGTGCTCGGCACCGCCTCGTTCGCCGAGCTGGTGACGGCGGCGCGCATCGACTCGGGCGAGCGCGCCGGCGACGCGCCGAGCGACCACGTGCCCGTCGTCGTCGACATCGACGTCGAGACCGAGCTCGACGACGATCGCCCGATGATCTTCTAGCGACCTGCGGCGATCGCCGCCGGCATCCCGTCGCGACGTGCGATGCTGGCGGCGATCGAGGGGGATCGCGTGGATCTGGGACGAGCGCAGGAGCAGGGGCCTCGGGCGGAGAGCCCGCTGCGGGCGGTCGCGCTCATGGTCCTGTCGGTGGGACTGCTCGTCGCGCTCGGCACGCTCGCGCTCATCCCGCTGTTCGCCGTGACGCAGCCGTGCCCCGTGGCGCTGCAGCCGTGCGACGAGACGTCGGGACCGGTCGCGCTCGTGCTCATGCTGGGCGTGCCCGCCGTGGCGGTCGGGGTCGGCATCGCGGGCGGCGTCGTACAGCTGGTTCGTCGACGGCCCGCCATCCGGTGGCCGGCGATCGCATGCGCCGTCGCGGTCGCATCGTGGCTCGCTGGCCTCGCCGTGGCGCTCGTCGCGGGGTCCTGACGCCGCGCGGCCTGGACACCGCGACCGGCCGGCTCAGTCGCCGAAGCGCTCGAGGAAGAGCGCCTCCTGATCCGCCCAGGTCTCGCCGATCTCCTGCGCGCCGACGAACATCGGCTCCTGGAAGCCCGCCTCGACGGTCTCCTGGTACCCGGGTGCCGCGACGGCGGACTCGGCCGCAGCCTCGTAGACGTCGACGAGCTCCTGCGGCGTGCCTGCTGGAGCCGACACGATCAGGAAGCCGTTGATGTCGAGGTCGATCCCGAGCGAGGCGAACGTCGGCACGTCGGGCAGGAACGGGTCCTGCTCCCCGCCGTAGATCCCGAGCGCACGGAAGTCGCCGTTCATGACGCCCGGGACGATGGTCGTGCCGCCACCGATGATGACGTCGACCTCGCCGCCGAGCAGCGCGGTGGTCTTCTCTGGGCCGCCGTCGAATGGCACGACGTTGAACTCGACGCCCGCGCTCTCGGCCGCTGCGAGGACTCCGAGGGTCTCGTCCTCGCTCGCCGTGCCGACCGAGATGGCGCCCGGCGACGCCGCGGCGGCCTCGAGCAGGTCGTCGAGCGTCTCGTACGGGCTGCTGGCGCTGACGGCCATGTAGTTCGTCGTGCGCGCGAGAGCCGCGATCGGCACGAAGCTCGCACGGTCGTACGTCGCGCCGCGGTCGTCGATGACGTAGGTGGGGATCGCGGAGGGGATGTTCGTGAACCCGATCGTGTAGCCGTCGGGGGTGGCGCTCGCGAGCTGCGTGAGACCGAGCTGACCGCCCGCGCCCGGCACGTTGAGCACCTCGACGTTGACGTCGAGCTCCTCGGAGAGCGCAGCGGTGAACGCGCGGGCGGTGACGTCGGTCGTGCCGCCTGCGCTGAAGGGCACGATGACGGTGATCGTCGAGCCGGCCTCGGGGAACGCGTCGGCGGCGTCGGTCGTCGCTGCCGTCGTCGGCGCGCACCCCGACAGCCCGAGGGCCAGCGCGGCGGCGGGTGCCAGGATGCTCAGGAGCTTCTTCATCGAATCTCTCCTCGAGTCTCGAGCGAGGGCGTCGTCATCGACGCTCGACCGCGAGACGGTGGATGTTTCTTGCAGGTCAGGGATAGAGTGCAGGAAACCTGCAACGGTGTCAAGCGCGAGGGACGCGACGGTGCGTCGCCCCGCAGGGAAGGATCGATCCATGGGTTTCCGCGAGGCACTGCACGCTTCCCACACCGACCTCACGGAGTCCGAGCGCCGCATCGGCGCCGTCCTCCTCAACGACAGCCAGGCGGCCCCGATGCTCACGGCGGCCCAGCTCGCCCGCCAGGCCGACGTCCACGAGTCCACCGTCGTCCGCTTCGCGCAGAAGCTCGGCTATCCCGGCTACGTCGCGATGCGGCTCGATCTCGCCTCCGACCTCGGCGGCGGGCTGCGGCGTCGTCCGCAGCCCAGCGGCGAGGAGTCCTCGCTCGCCCGCGTCGTCCGTGCGCAGAGCGAGATGCTCGCGCGCCTCGAGGACCACGTGTCGCAGTCCGACGTGGACGCGTCGATGGCGGCGGTGCTCGCCGCGGGGCACCGCTACGTGCTCGGCGACGGACTCGTCGGACCCGTCGCCGAGTTCTTCGGACGGAAGGTGGCCATCCTGGGCCTCCCGGTCTCGGTGCTGCGGCAGGTGGGCGTCGAGCTCGAGGTCCAGCTGGGCACCGTGCGGCCAGGCGATGCCGTCATCGCCTTCACGCTCTCGTCGGCCTACGACGATCTGCGCCCCGCCCTCGACGCCGTGCGCGAGCGCGGCGCGACCGTCGTCCTCATCACCGATCAGCCCATCCACACGCTGCGCCCGGCGGCCGACCACCTGCTCGCCGTGCCGCGCTCCGAGCTGAACCACGGCGTGTTCGTCTCGCTCGCAGCCGTCGCGTACGCCCTCGACTACGCCCTCATCCAGCAGCTGGGGTCGTGACGCGCTCGGCCGCGGCGGCGCGCCGACGGCTCCACCGGCGATAGCCGAGCGTGCCGCCGATCGCGAGCACGGCCACGACGAGGAGCGTCGCCGAGATGGGGCTCGTGACGAACGTCGAGAGATCACCACGCGAGATCGAGAGCGCGCGGCGAAGGTTGCTCTCCATGAGCGGCCCGAGCACGATCGTGAGCGCCATGGGGGCGAGCGGCACGTCGAGCTTGCGCAGCACGTAGCCGAGCACCCCGAACACGAGCAGCACGCCGACGTTGAAGACGTTGTTGTCGAGCGTGTACGCGCCGAGGATCATGAATCCGAACACGATGGCGTAGAGCACGGGGAACGGCGTCTTCAGGAACAGGATCCACACCCGCACGAGCGGGATGTTGAGGATGAGCAGGATCACGTTTCCCACGAACATGCTCGCGATGATCGCCCACGGCACCTCCGGGTTCTGCTGGAACAGCAGCGGACCGGGCAGGAGGCCGTTGATGATGAACGCGCCCATGAGGATCGCCGTCGTCGCCGACGTCGGGATGCCGAGGGTGAACAGCGGGATCATGCCGGCGATCGCGAGGGAGTTGTTCGCGGTCTCGGGACCGGCGACGCCCTCGATCGCGCCCTTGCCGAACTCGTGCTTCCGTCGTGACACGGCCTTCTCGATCGTGTACGACGCGAACGACGTCGCAGCGCCCGGCGATCCGGGGAGCAGGCCGAAGAGGAACCCGAGCGGGGCGCCGCGGACGATCGGGCCGACGGAGCGACGGAAGTCCTCGCGTGTGGGCCAGATGCGACCGACGGGCATGACGCGGCCGAACCTGCTCGAGTGATCGACCGTGGAGAGCAGCTCGGAGACCCCGAAGATGCCCATGACGACCGCGATGAAGTTGAGCCCGTCGAGCAGGGGCGCCTGGCCGAACGTGAAGCGCGGGACGCCCTGCAGCGGATCGATGCCCACGACCCCGACCGCGAGGCCGATGAGCGCGCTGACCATGGCCTTGATCATGGATCTGCCCGCGAGCCCGATGACGAGGCTGAGCCCGAGCACCGTGAGCGAGAAGAACTCGGCGGCACCGAACTCGAGGGCGTAGCGGCTGAGCGGTGCCGCGACGATGAAGCCGAGCAGGCCGACGATGCAGCCGACGAACGAGCCGATCGCGGCGATCGTGAGGGCAGCCCCCGCACGCCCGCGCTTCGCCATCTGGTACCCGTCGAGCGTCGTGGCCACCGACGAGGTCTCACCGGGGACGTTGAGGAGCACCGCGGTGATCGTGCCGCCGTAGCTCGCGCCGTAGAGGATGGCGGCGAGCATGATGATCGCCGGGATCGCGCCGAGCGTGAACGTCACGGGCAGCAGGATCGCTACGGCTGCAGCCGGGCCGAAGCCCGGCAGGATGCCCACGAGCATGCCGAGCACGCATCCGACGAGCGCGAGGAGCAGGTTCTCGACGGTCAGCACCGTCGCGAAGCCCTGCAGCAGGAGGTCGATGGAGCCCATGTCAGATCCCGAGGGGCGCGAGGAAGGGCAGGGCCGCCCGCGGAAGCGGCAGATGGAGTCCGAGCGTGAACGCCGCGTACGAGCCTGCGCCGAAGACGACGGCGATGACGAGGCTCGAGAGCCATCGCCTGTCGCCGACGAGCACGAGGAGCGCGAGCACGTACAACGTCATCGACAGCACGTATCCGATCCACAGCAGGGCCCACAGGAAGATGCCGGTCGCGATGGCCGTCACGAGGATGCGCCGCACGCCCGCGCGGTCGGGCATCTGCGCGTCGGAGCTGCGATCGAGCCTCCCGAGCGTCGCGAGCGCGAACCACACGACGGAGAGCGCGGCGAAGAGCGCGCCGATCGCGACGGGGAAGACGCCGGGCCCGGGCGTGCCGTTCGGGGCGACGAGCCCGAGGTCGAGCCCTCCCCACGCCATCCCTGCGCCGAGGAGCGCCGCGACGGCAGCCGCCGCCTGGTTGGCGATGCGGTAGCCCGTCGTGACAGGAAGGTCGGCGTCGGTGTCGACGAGCTCGTCGACGATCGCCTCGGCCACGCCGTCGTGGTCCGATGGTTCGCGATGCATGGTCCCGCCCTACTCGAAGGTGGCGCCGAGCGAGAGTGCGCGCGCTCGGATGCCGGAGCGGTCGCTCGAGCCAGCGCGGAGCGCGACCGCCGAGCGCTCCTCGGCGGCGAGCTTGCGGCGCGCGGCGTCGAGCACGGTCTCGACGTGGTCGAACGGCACGGCGAGGATGCCGTCCGCGTCGCCGACGACGAGGTCGCCCGGCTCGATCGTCATGCCGTCGATGGCGATCGGCACGTTGATCTCGCCGGGACCGTCCTTGTACGGACCGCGATGCGTCACCCCCGAGGCGTACACCGGCAGATGCTGGGCCGCGATCTCCGCCGAGTCGCGGATGGCGCCGTGGATCACGAGGCCCGCGATGCCGCGCTGCACGGCGTGCAGCACCATGAGCTCGCCGATGATCGCGTTCGTGCGGTCGCCGCCCGCGTCGACGACGACGACGTCGCCGGGCTCGGCGAGGTCGAGGGCGAGGTGCACCATGAGATTGTCGCCCGGCCGCGTGCGCACCGTGAGCGCGGGCCCTGAGAGGGCACCACCCGCGTGCATCGGTCGCACGGCGCTGCCGCCCGCGGTGAGGCGGCCCATCGAGTCGCTCACGGTCGAGACCGGCACGGCGAGGAAGCCGGCTGCGAGCTCGGCGGACACGGCGCGGCGCCTGGGACGGACGCGGAATCCGAGGGTCATGCTGCATCCTTCGCGCTCGTGGCGGCACCGAAGTCGGCGCGCGAGTACAGGCGCCTGGCGTTGCCGGAGAAGATCTTCGCCTTGTCGTCGTCGCTCAGCCACGCGATGTCCTGGACGAACGACGCGGTGTCGTCGAACTGCCTGCCGGTGTCGGGGTCGACGACCTTCGCGGTGCCGACGATCTCGGCCGCGAACAGCACGTTGTCGGCGCCGACCTTGCGGATGAGCATCTCGATCGAGTCCCGGTCGTACAGGGCGGTGTCGAAGTAGAAGTTGCGCACGCGCTCCTCGAAGGGCGGCCGTCCGGCCTGGATGTGGAGCGCGCGGTGCCGATTGAACTGGTACGCCATGGACCCGCCGCCGTGGGGCACGATGACCTTGAGGTCCGGATACCGCTCGAAGAGGTCCGACCACGCGAGCTCGAACGTCACGGCGGTGTCGGCGTTGATGTAGTGGGAGCCGTTGAGATGCAGGGCCGGATTCACCGTCGAGGTCGCGTGCAGGAGCACGGGCACGTCGAGCTCGATGACGGCCTCCCAGAGCGGGTACCACCACGGGTCGCTGATCGCAGGGGTGAAGGGCTGCCCTCCTCCCGCGACGTCGGGGTTGACGTTGACGCCGACGAATCCCAGCTCCTCGACGACCCGTCGGAGCTCGGGCACGCACTCGGCGGGGCTGACGCCCGGCGACTGCGGCAGCTGCGCGGCCGGGTAGAGCGACTCGGGGTAGAGGAGGCACGCGCGGTGGATGAGGTCGTTGCAGTGCCGGGTCCACGCGAGGCTCGCTCGCGCGTCGCCGACCTCGTGCCCCATGCCCGACGCGCGCGGGGAGAAGATCATCTTGTCGGTGCCGGTCTGCGCCATCTCGCCGAGCTGGCGCTGCAGGGCAGCGCGGATCTCGTCGTCGGAGATGGCGATCCTGCCGGCGCTCGGTCGATTGAGCGACGCGAGCTGCCTGCCGCGCCATGCCTCGAGCTGCGGCGGGGCGGTCGTGAAGTGGCCGTGGGTGTCGATGCGCATGCCGTCCTCCTCAGTCGGTGAGCTGCCAGGCGGAGCCTGCCGGGTCTGCGACGTTCGCGACCGTGCGGCCCGTGTCGGCGATGAAGGTCGCGCGCTTGAGCACGGGCACGCCCGCGTCGGCCAGCGCGTCGGTGTCGCCCTCGAGCGCATCGGAGCGCAGCGCGATGTGGTTGAGCGTCGTGCCGGTGACCGTGCGGTCCTCGCGCAGCTCGAAGACGACCTGGCCGTCTCCCGGCAGCGCGATCTCGACGGTGCCGCGCTCGGGGGCGGTGCGTCGCACCACCTGCATGCCGAGGTGCGCGAGGAAGGCGACGGCCTCCTCGAGGTCGGGGACCTTGAGGTCGATGTGGTCGATGCGTGTCAGCACGGTGTCTCCTGACGGGTCACGGGTGGGGAGGGATGGTGGGGCGTCGGATGCCCGGCGGATCAGCCGAACAGCGGCTCGACGAGCGCCTGCTGGTCGGCCCACTGCGCCGTGAGCTCGTCGGGCGTCGCGAAGACCACCTCGAAGCCGGCGGCGGCCGATGCGTCGATGAAGTCCTGCGACGACGTCGCCTGCTCGATGGCGTCGGCGAAGGCGGCGACGACGTCGTCGTCCATGCCTGCGGGCCCGGAGATGTTGAGCGTGCCGGAGATCGTGACGTCGGCTCCGGCCTCGGCGAGCGTCGGCACGTCGGCGGTCAGGGAGCTCCGCTCCTGCGTCGCCGTCCCGATGAGTCGCAGGTCGCCGCTCGCGAGCTGCGGGAGGATGCCGCCGACGCTACCCATGATCGCGTCGACGTCGCCGCCGAGCAGGGCCGTGACCTTGTCTGCCGAGCCGCCCTCGAACGTGACGAGGTTGAGGTCGATGCCCGTGGCTTCCTCGAGGCCCGCGGACGCGAGGTAGTCGTCGCTCGCGCCGCTGCCACCCGTGCCGAGCGCGATCACGCCCGGCGAGGCCTCCGCGGCCTCGACGAGGTCGTCGAGCGTCTCGTAGGGGCTGTCGGCGGCGACGGCGAGCACCGTGGGGCTGATGCCGATGCCGCCGAGCGGCGTGAACGAGCCCGCGTCGTAGGTGGCGCCGCGCGCAGGGTCGAGGTACGCGAGCGTCGAGGGGAGGTTCGTGAACCCGATCGCGGAGCCGTCGGCGGGCTCGGCGGCCATGGCGGTCAAGCCGATCTGCCCGCCCGCTCCCGGGCGGTTCTCGACGACGACCGTCGCGCCGAGGGCGTCCTCGAGCTCGGGGGCGAAGAGTCTCGCGAAGACGTCGGTGATGCCGCCGGCGTCGAACGGGACGACGAGCGTGACGACCTGATCCGCTCCGGGGAAGTCGCTCCCCTCGTCGGCCGACTGTGTCGTCGGGGCGCAGCCGGTCCCGATGAGGAGGACGGCCGCGGCCATCCCCGTGAGCTTCCACGTCGTACGCATGACCTTCTCCTCGTCGAGCAGGCTGGGTGTGTCGGCTGCCAGCGACCACGAGTCGTGGGCTGGCAGGTTTCTTGCAACTGATGCCTATCTTGCAGGTTGCATGCATGCTCGTCAACCGTCGAGCGTCCACGCAACGAACCTGCGCCGCGCGCGGAGCATCGTCGCGACGCACGGAACGTGCAGGAAAGCCGCCTCCGCGCGCAATGCTTGTGCGGGCGCTCGTTCCTACGCTGGATGCATCCCTCGTTCCACCGCCAGGAAGGCCCTCACGACGTGACCATCGCCACGCCGCTCAGCACCGCCGAGCTCACGCAGCACCCCGCATGGCTGCGCCTCAAGGCCGCCGCGACCGCCCTGCAGGCCCTGCAGGCGAAGTCGGGCGCGATCGAGGATGCCGCGCACCATGCCGCGGCCCGCGACCACGTCGCCGACCTCGTCGGCGGCATGCGCGAGCTCGCCCCGCTGTTCCCGCACGACGCCGACTACCTCGAGCAGTCGGCGGTCGACTTCGAGCGGTGGGCCGATCGCGGCTTCGACGTGCCCGACCACTTCGACTCGCTCCTGCTCTTCCAGCCGCAGCAGCACCGCGTCGACGGGCTGCAGCATCTCGTGGTCTTCCCCATGTACACGCAGAACGGCTCGCCGAACCGGCACGTGGAGGCCGTGCTCGTCGAGGTGATCTGGCCGGAGTTCATCGCCGACCTCGAGGCGAGCGACTACTCGAACGCGCTGTTCGTGCCGCTGCGCTTCATCGACTTCACCGCCGGCTACGACACGAACTCGGCCGTGCTGTTCCCCGAGACCGTCGCGATGCGCGAGACGCCCGCGTTCACGTGGGGCGCGATCTTCCAGGACCGCGAGGCGGCGCGGTTCCGCCGCGTCGTGCGGGCAGCCGTCGAGGTGACGCACCTCGAGCTGCCGGAGGACGTCAGCGCGATGCTCGACGACCAGCGGCTCACGGAGGAGGTCTTCGTGATGTGGGACCTCATCCACGACCGCACGCACATGCGCGGCGACCTGCCGTTCGACCCGTTCATGATCAAGCAGCGCATGCCGTTCTTCCTCTACTCCCTCGAGGAGCTGCGCTGCGACCTGACCGCGTTCCGCGAGTCGGTCGCGATCGAGCGTCGCCTCAAGGCGCAGGACGTGCGCAGCGACGACGACGAGCTGCTCATCCAGCGCGCGCGGCTCGTGCAGTTCGCGGTGATCTTCGACCGCATCTTCCGGTTCGCGATCACGGGCTCGCGCGTGCGCAACTACGACGGCCTCGGCGGGCAGCTGCTGTTCGCGTGGCTGCACCAGCGTCGCGTGCTGCACTGGACCGACACGCAGCTCGCGTTCGACTGGGATGCCGTGCCCGACATGGTCAACGAGCTGGGCGCGGCGATCGAGCACCTGTACTGGCGCTCGATCGACCGCCCCAAGGTCGCGCACTGGCTCGCGGCGTACGAGCTCGTCTCGGCGACGGTCGAGCCGCACCCGGCGTCGGCGTGGAAGGCGGGCGACCTGCCGCTGACGGGCGCGCCTCGCGAGCTCACGGATCTCGTGATGGACGACGAGTTCCCGCTGTCGATGTTCTTCGAGGCCTTCGAGCGCAAGATGCGCGACGTCGTCGCGTCGACGTCGGGCATCACGGGCGCGACCGCGTAGCGTCCACCAGCGTCGCCGAGAGGCCCCGGAGCATCCGTGCTCCGGGGCCTCTCGGCGTGTCGCGAGAGATCGTCCGGCGGCATCGCCGGGTGCCGCGCGCGGGGGACGGATGCGTCGTCGCGTCCGCTCGATCGTCGAATCGTCGCTCCTGCCGCGACATCGCGGTGCGGGCGGGCGGGCCATCTCGTCGGACGGTTGGACATCTGAGGCGGCGGAAGTGTACACCGGGCGCCTGATCGCGCGGGCTCTATCCACAGGTTGCAGCCCGGGGTACGGTGCACCTGAGGACACCTCACTCTCTATCTCCACAGGGGGCACCGATGCGTCGCACAGCAGCATGGAAGCCGATCGGGATCGTCGCAGCCACGACGATCGCGATCGCAGGATTCGGGGTCGCCCCAGCGACCGCCGCGGAGGATGATCGCGAGCAGGCGCTCGCGCGCGTGCTCAGTGCCACCCTCCTCGATCAGGGCCTCCTCGACGCGGCGACCGCGTACACGGGCACGTCCGAGACGGTGAATCCCCAGGCGAACGACCTGACGCTCGACAGCGAGCTGCTCGGTGCCTCCATCGGCCTCACCGACGGCCTCCAGCTGCCCCTCATCGACTCCGGCACGAACAACGGCCTCATCGGCGGCCTCGGCCAGGCGGGCACGCTCAGGAGCTACGCCTTCACCGACGCCGACACCTCCATCGCAGCGAGCGGCCTCATCGGTGCCGACGGCGCGATCGCTGTCGACCCCGACCCGGCCCCGGGCACCATCCCCTCTGCGACCATCGACCTCACCGCAGCACTCGGCGAGCTCGGCCTGTCGGGCATCACGGACCAGATCGTCTCGGAGCTGCAGCTCGAGGTCGGCGCGTTCGCGGCACGCGCGGAGACCGACGGCACGATGGTCGACGACGAGTACGCGCTGGCCGACCTCACGCTCGAGTTCGACAGCCCCGCGGTGGGCGAGCTCGCATCGGCGCTGACCGAGGACCTCGCTGCCCTCACGACCGCGCTCGACACGGGCATCGACGGCCTGAGCGGCACGGACGGCGCGCTGCAGCAGCTCGTCGACACCCTGAACATCCAGCTGTCGCTCCCCCTCGTCGGCGGTCTGCTCGGCGTCGACGCCACCGGCGGCACGGCCGCCGTGGAGGTCGCCGACCTCACGGCCGTGCTCGCGACCCTCCTCGACGACGACGACGCGACGCCCGGCATCCAGCTCGTGTCCGACGGCATCGTCCTCGACCTGTCGGCAGGCACCGTCTCGGTCGACCTCGCGCAGATCGTGAACGACGGAGGTCAGGGCCTCAACGACCTCGACCCGAACACCCCCGTGCTCGACGCCGACCTGCTCTCCGGCATCTCGACGAGCGTCGCGACGCTCGTCGGTGGCATCACCACGAACCTGTCGGAGGCGCTGACAGAGGCACTGGAGCAGTCGAGCATCACGCTCACGGTGCCGATCTCCGTCACCCTCCTGAACGGCTCGGTGGCGACGGCGCAGATCAACGTCGTCGGAACGCTGGGCGGGTTCCTCGACGGCGCCGGCACGGTGACCGTGACCGACACGACCATCCTCAGCCTGCCGCTCGTCGGCGTCCAGCAGCTCACGAACGCCCTCCTGGGCGCCGTGTCCGGCCCCGTCCTCGGCGCAGTCGGCGGACTCGTCAGCCCCCTGCTGACGACGGCGACGAGCGGGATCACCACCGCGGTCGACGACCTCGACACCCTCGTGGGCTCCGTGCTCGGCGACCTCGACATCGTCTTCGACGCCATCGCGCTCGTCGCGACCGCCACGGTCAACGCGCAGCCGGCCGAGAGCGACCTGGGAGCAGACGGCTTCACGGTCCACGCGCTGCAGGTCGTGCTGCTGCCCGGCCTCCTCGGCTCGTCGGCCGCGACCGTCGCCCTGGGCTCGGCATCCGTGCTCAACGTCGACGCGCTCGCCGCAGGCACGCTCGTCATCGACCCCGACCAGGCTCGTGCAGGCGAGACCGTCGACCTCTCCGGCACCGGCTGGAACCCGGACGGCGGCGACGTCACCGTGACGTTCACCGACGCCGACGGCGAGCAGGTCGGCGAGGAGGTCGTCATCACCCCCGCGGCCGACGGCTCGATCGACGACACCTTCACCATCCCGACGGGCACGGAGGTCGGCGACCTCACCGGGACCGCCGTGCAGGACGGCGCGACCACCACGGCCGACCTCGAGGTCGTCGCGGCACCCGTCGTGATCGTCGACCCCGACCCGGTCGACCCGGGCGACACCATCACCATCACCGGCAGCGGATTCCTCTGCGGCCCCGTCACCGTCACCATCACGGGCGGCTCCGAGCCCGTCGTCATCGCCGACATCCCCGTCGCCGAGGACGGCTCGTGGTCCACGACCTACGACGTGCCCGCCGACATCGACGCCAACACCCTCACCATCACCGCAGTCGCCACCGGCACCTGCGACGACGAGGATGACACCGACGTCGAGATCGACCAGCCCGAGTCCCTCGAGCTGACGCCTGCGCAGGTGCGCATCGGCGACACGGTCACGATCGACGGCGACGGCTGGGCCACCGGCTCCGACGTCACCGTCACGTTCACGAACGCCGCCGGCCAGGTCGGCGCGCCCGTCGTGATCACCCCCGGCACCGACGGCACGATCGACGGCACCTTCACGGTGCCGGACGGCACGGCCGACGGCGCGCTCACGGGCACCGCGGTGCAGGGCGACGACACGTCGACCGACGCCGTCACCGTGTTCGGCGAGCCGACCGTCATCGTCACGCCCGACCCGGTCGACCCCGGTGAGACCATCACGATCTCCGGCAGCGGCTTCGTCTGCGGCCCGGTGACGGTCACCATCACCGGCGGCGACGAGCCCGTCGAGATCACCGACATCCCCGTCGCGGCCGACGGCTCGTGGAGCACGACCTACGTCGTGCCCGCCGACATCGACGTCACCTCGCTCACCATCACCGCAGTCGCCACCGGCACCTGCGACGACGAGGGCGAGACCGACGTCGAGGTCGACCTCGACGAGACGCTCACCGCCACCCCGGAGTCCCTCCGCATCGGCGACGAGGTCACCCTCGTCGGCACCGGCTGGGCAGACGGAGCCGTCGAGCTCACGGCGACCGACGCCGCCGACGCGACCGTCGGCACCTTCACGGCGACCGCCGTCGACGGCGACTTCTCGGAGCCGTTCACGGTCCCGAGCGGCACGACGCTCGGCACGCTCGTGTTCACCGCGACGCAGGGCGACGACGTCGAGACCGACGCCGTCACCGTGTTCGGCGAGCCGGTCGTCGTCGTGACGCCCGACCCGGTCGACCCCGGTGAGACCATCACGATCAGCGGCTCCGGGTTCCTCTGCGGCCCCGTGACCGTGACGATCGCCGACGGCGACGTCGAGCTGGAGGTCATCGAGGACATCGAGGTCGCGGCCGACGGCACGTGGAGCACGACGTACGTCGTGCCCGCCGACACCGACGCCACCTCGCTCACCATCACCGCGGTCGCCACCGGCGACTGCGGCACGGACGAGACCGACGTCGAGGTCGACCAGCCCGAGACCGTCGAGCTCTCGCCCGGCGAGGTGCGCGGTGGCGACGACGTCGTCATCGACGGCGACGGCTGGAACCCCGACGGTGGCCCGGTGACGGTCGTGTTCGAGGACGCGGACGGCAACCAGGTCGGCGACGCGGTCACCATCGTCCCCGACGACGACGGCACGATCGACGGCTCCTTCGAGGTCCCCGGCGACACGCCTGCAGGCGAGCTCACCGGCACGGCCACGCAGGGCGACGACTCGACGAGCGACACCGTCGCGGTCTTCGACCCCGCATCCGTCGTCATCGAGCCCGGCACCGTGCGGGCAGGCGAGGACGTGACCGTCGACGGCGGCGGATGGCTGCCGAACGGCGGCGACGTCACCGTGACCTTCGAGGACGCCGACGGCAACCAGGTCGGCGACGCGGTCGTGCTCACGCCCGGCGCCGACGGCACGATCGACGGGGACTTCACGGTTCCCGCCGGCACCGACCCCGGCATCCTCACCGCGACCGCGGTGCAGGGCGACGCCGACGCCACCGACACGCTCGCCATCGCCGAGGAGCCCTCGGTGACGGTGGAGCCCGACACGGCTCGCCCCGGCGACACCGTGACGGTCGGCGGCGGTGGCTGGGCCGACGGCACGCCCGTGACGGTCGTGTTCACCGACGAGGACGACGTGCAGGTCGGCGAGGAGCTCACGCTCGACCCGACCGACGGCGTCATCACCGGCTCCTTCGTGGTGCCGGGCGACGTCGACCCCGGAACCCTCACGGCCACGGCCACGCAGGGTGACGACGAGGCGACGGACGAGCTCGAGGTCACCCTCGCGCCCACCGTCTCGGCAACGCCCGAGCAGCTGCACGTGCTCGACGCGATCACGATCGGCGGCACGGGATGGGATCCCGCATCCGTCGTCACCGTGACCGTGACGAACGCGGACGGCGAGACGGTCGGCACGCCGCTGGGCCTCACGCCGGACGAGGACGGGGTCATCACGGGGTCGTTCACGGTCCCCGAGGGCACCGACCTCGGCGAGCTGACGGTCACCGCCGAGCAGGGCGCGGATGACGCGACCGACACGGTGCAGGTGGTCGCCGACCCGACGGTCGTCGTCACGCCGAACCCGGCCGACCCTGGCCAGCAGGTCACCATCTCCGGCGACGGGTTCCTCTGCGGCCCCGTCACGGTGACGATCACCGCAGGCGACACCGTGCTCGCCACCATCCCCGGCCTCACGGTCGTGGACGGCCAGTGGAGCACCGTCTACACCGTGCCGCTCGACGTCACGGTCGACTCGCTCACCATCTCCGCAGTCGCCACCGGCGTGTGCGGCGACGAGGGCGAGACGGACCTCGAGGTCGACCTCGTCGAGACGCTGACGGCGACGCCCGAGTTCGCCGAGATCGGCGACGAGGTCACCGTGGCAGGCACCGGCTGGGCAGACGGGACGGTGTCGATCACCGCGACCGACGCCTCGGGCGACGTCGTGGGCACCTTCCCCGCGACCGCGGTCGAGGGCTCGTTCTCGGTGCCGTTCACCGTCCCGGCAGGCACCGACCTCGGCACGCTCGAGTTCGAGGCCACGCAGGGTGACGACGTCGAGACCGCAACGGTCTCGGTCGTCTCCATCCCCGCGGGACCGGCGACGATCATCGTGTCGCCGAGCACCGTCGAGGCGGGCGCGACGGTCGCGATCGACGGCGAGGGCTTCGACCCGACCGCCGGCATCGTGACCATCACGATCACGAACGCCACGGGCGGCACGGTCGGCTCCGTGACGGCCGCGGTGCAGCCGGACGGCGCGCTGTTCACCGCAGCGTTCCAGGTGCCAGGCAACGTCGACCCGCAGACGCTGACGGCGACCGCCGTGCAGGGTCCGCGGACCGCGACGGACACGTTCGACGTTCGCGCGTCGAACCTGCCGGTCATCCGACTCGGAGGCCCGGACCGCTTCGCGACCGCCGTCGAGATCTCACGTGACGCGTTCCCCTTCGGAGCGAACATCGTGTACCTCGCCAACGGTCTGAAGTTCCCGGACGCGCTGTCGGCAGCACCCGCTGCCGCGCAGACCGACTCGCCGCTGCTCCTGACCCGTCAGGAGTACGTCGAGCCGGGCGTGCTCGACGAGTTCGACCGCCTCGAGCCCGACGTCGTCGTGATCGTCGGCGACGAGAGCTCGGTGAGCGCCAACGTGGCATCGCAGATCGCACCCTTCGCGGGTGAGATCGTGCGCCTTGGCGGCGACGACCGATTCGAGACGTCGCAGCTGATCGCGGAGTACGCGTTCGACAGCGCATCCACCGCCTACATCGCGACGGGGCTCAACTTCCCCGACGCGCTGACGGCAGGAGCCGCTGCGGGTGCCGATGGCTCGCCGCTGCTGCTCACCTACGGTGCGACGCCGCCTGCCGGCCTCGTCGACACGCTCGAGGGCCTCGGCGTCGACGGCGTGTACATCGCAGGTGACGGCAACGCGGTCGCGACCTCGCAGGAGGCTGCGTTCACGAACGCCGGCATCGACGTGATCGACCGCTACGCGGGCGAGAACCGATTCGACACCGCCATCGAGGTGTCGCAGGCGTCGTTCGACGGCCCCGCCGATCGGATCTACGTCGCCACGGGTCTGCGGTTCCCGGATGCGCTCGCCGGCTCGGCGATCGCGGGAGCGCAGGGCGTGCCGGTGTTCACGTCGCGGCCGAACTGCATGTGGGCCGACATCCTCGACGAGCGTGAGCGACTCGAGGACCCGCAGGTGGTGCTGCTGGGCGACCAGCTGGCGCTCGACAACAACGTGTTCGACCTGGTGGCCTGCACGGGCTGATCGGATCGACGCGTGATCGCGGGGTGCGGCCTTCGGGTCGCACCCCGCCTTCGCGTTCGCGGGGGCTCGTCGTTCCGAGCGTGGGCGGCGCGGCAGCGGCGCCGTCTCGCGTCGTGCGCCGTCGGGATGCGGCCTGAGCGGTGCTTCGAGGGCGCATTCCACCTCAGCGGCCGCTCAGGCCGCATTCCGACGGCGGAGCAGGCCGCCGCCGGCTCGTGCACCGGCCGGCGAGGGGCGAGGGGTCGGTGCTACCAGCCCATCGAGCCTGGCACGCCCTTGAAGGGTCCTGCGACCGCCGACGTGATCCATCCGCCGTAGAAGCCGCCCTCCTGGGGCGTGACCTCCTCGCCGTCGACGGTGCACACGAGCGGGGCGCCGGGCATGACCGCCCAGTGACCGACGATGGTCTCGTACGGGTGGCGCGGCTCGGGGTAGGTCCATGCGGCGCGGGGCACGGTGTGGCCGAGTGCGCGCACGTCGGCGTAGGCGGCGCGTCCCTTCCACTCGCACGTGCTCGACCCCTCGGCTGGCACGAGGGCGCCCGGTGCGAACGCCGCCTCCGGCAGGTAGTAGGTCGGCGGGTGGCTCGTCTCGAGCACGCGCAGCGCATCGTCGGTCTCGGCGACGACCGTGCCGGCGAGGCGGACGACGATGTGCACGCCCGCGTGCTCGAGCCTGGGTGGGCGCGGGTAGTCCCACACGGACTCCTGGCCGGGCTTCGGGGGGATCGGCTTGGGTCGCATCCCCCTACCCTCCCCCGCTGGGCGCTGTGGCACCAGTGCGCATCCTGTCCCCCGCCGTTGCGAGGTGCGCGTGTCGTTGCGAGGTGCGCGTGTCGTTGCGAGGTGCGGCTCTCCAACTGAGGTGCGCCTCGCAGCGCACCTCCGCTGGAGAAGCGCACCTCGAGACGCGTTCGGCGGCCGCCCGCGCCGAGGGGGTCGCATCCCGCGCCCGCCGTGCGTGCCAGGCTTGATGGGTGACCGCATCCGCCCCGACCCTCACCGACCGCCGCGTGGCGCGCGGCGGCGTCGCGCTCGTCGCGACCGCGCAGTACCTCATCGCGGAGCAGGTGGTGGCGGCCGCGTGGGTGGATGCGCCGTACTCGTTCGGCGACAACTACATCTCCGACCTGGGCGTGCCCGAGTGCCTCATCCTCGACGACCGCGTCGTGTGCTCGCCGCAGTGGCTGCTCATGGATGCCGCGTTCGTGCTGCAGGGCCTCATCGTGCTCGTCGCGGTGTGGCAGCTCGCGTGGCTGCTGCCGCGCGGATGGCGTGCGGCGGCGACGGTGCTCGGCGGCGTGCACGGCGTGGGCATGATGCTCGTGGGCACGTTCCCGGGCTCGATCGCCGAGACGCTCGGCGGCGACGCGACGCGTGGGGCGGTGCACGGCATCGGGGCGACGCTCGCGATCGGCGGCGGCCTCGTGTGGATGCTCGTCGCCGGCATCGGCATGCTCGTGCGACGGTGGCGCGGGGTCGGCATCCTGTCGGTCGCGCTGTCGCTCGTCGGCATGGTCGGCATGGTGGGGCTCGTGCTGATGCCGTCGGTGCCCGGTGCCGACCTGGGGCTCGGCGTCGGCGGCATCGAGCGGCTCGCGGTGTACCCGATCATCGCGTGGCTCATCCTCATGGGCGTCGCGGCGGTGCTCGTGCATCGCGGCGCGCTGCGGCAGGAGCAGTGGGAGCGGCTGCGCGACGAGGACGAGGCGGCGGCGGATGCGGCGCTCCGCTCGCGCCGGCCGGATGCGGACGCATCGGCCTGACGGGTCTCGGCCGCGACCGGCAGACTGTGCGCATGCGCATCCTCATCGCCGGAGCTTCCAGCCCGCTCGGCCGCGCGACCGCGGTCGCGGCGCGTGCGGCGGGCCACCACGTGATCGCCGTCGGATCGTCGCCGGAGCGTCTGGAGCTCGTCGAGGCCGATGAGCGGCAGGTCTGCGATCTGACGTCGTTCGCGGACGTGCAGTCGTTGGCATCCTCGGTCGGCGAGGTGGATGCGCTCGTGCACCTCGTGGGCGGGTGGCGCGGTGGCGGCGGCTTGGAGGGCCAGTCGGACGAGGACTGGTCGTGGCTCGAGGCGCGCGTCGTGACGACGCTGCGCAACACGACGCGAGCGTTCGCCCCCGCGATCGGCGCGTCGTCGGCTGGACGCATCGTGATCATCTCCACGACGGGCCTCGAGCGCCCGACGGCAGGCAACGCCTCCTACGTGGCGCTGAAGGCGGCGGCGGAGACGTGGCTCGCGGCGGTGGGCCACGCGCTGCGCGCGACGCCTGCGACGACCCACGTGATCCGGGTGAAGGCGCTCGTGTCGGCTGCCGACCGCGAGGCGGAGCCCGACCGCGCGTTCGACGGCTACTCGGACGTGGAGGACGTGGCCGGGGAGATCGTGGGGTTCGTGGGGGTTTAGCTCAGGTTCTCCTCCGCGAGGTCCTCCGGCGCTTCCACCTCAAGCGCGGCAGTCTCCCTCGAAAGCAGACCAACCTCGGATCCGTACCCGAAGACGTGAAGGCTGAGAACATCGACCTCGCGCGGGCCCCCCTGGAAGAACGCACTAAACCGCGCGGGCATGCGACGGAACGGCCTCTCGCGAACCTTTCCCGACTTCTCCCAGTTGGCCATCGGCACAACGAGGAAGAGGTGGTGGGCATTGGGCGCGATGTGCGTCTTCCAGAAATCCTTCAGATCGTGGTTGTTCGTGATCGTGCCACCCCGCTCGACCTCAACGAAGATCCCGCGCGAGTCTGCAAGCGGCAGGAAGAGATCGACTGTCGCGCCTCCGACATACCCGGCGGTGTCGGCAACCCGGACTTCGCTCTGGAATCCGAGCGGCTCGAGTACTGACGCGACCAGCGTTTGCACGGTCGTCGAACCCGCGTTGTGCACGTGCGCCCTTGCGATGTCGTCGGGATGCGACGCCAGGTAGGTACTCAAGGCATCGGCGTACCGCTGCACGACCGTTGTCTCAGCGCGCTCTTCCGGCGTCATCGACTGGCGCTCGAACCGGTGATAGTGCTCGCTCACTCGTGCAGCTCCTCACGGCGCCTTGCCCTGACATCCTCCACAGCTTGGCAGCTCCGGAGCTGCGCACAACCCCAGCTGCTGGCGTCGTCGCCTTTTGACAGCGTGACCGCATGGACGAAACGCTCTTGCACCTCGGCATAGCCTGGAACGACCTCCCAGAGGCATGGAAGCGCCTGAGTTCACGGGCCCCGACGTTGCTCCATGATCGATGGGACGCGTGGGGTGAGCCACTCGACGCGTCGTCGCCAACCCCGTGTGCGCACGTTGTCATCTCTGGTGAGAGCAATGACTACGACTCGATCGTCGCCGAGGTAACCGACCTGCTGGCCGGAGATCCCTCTGGAACGTGGATCGCGGTGGAGACGACATCGTCCGACTGGAGCGTCGCGGACGCGGGCGGACGAATCTGGCATCGGTTCGAGGGGCCTAGCGGGACCGCTGTCGTGATCGAAGTCCATCCCGCACCCACGTAGCCTCCGGCCCGTGCGCTTTTCGTTCCCGGGCTCAGGAGGCGCCCGGGGGAGGTTGTCCCCGGCACTCGATCGCCGGGTGCTTCAGCTTTCGCGCACTCCCCCATCCGACTGAGGCGACTCCCACCGCACCCGCCTACCCTGGAGCGCATGTCCGCCACCCGCCGACGCCCCAGCCGGGCCGAGCTGCGCAACGACGTCATCGTCGCCGCCGTGCTCGGACTCGTCAGCGCCGTCGTCGGGGTGCTCAGCTCGCTCGCGCAGTACATGGTGTTCCACGACGACATCCCCGCGTGGGCGTTCGTGCTCACCTCGTTCGCGCTCGCAGCGCCGCTCGCCGTCCGCCGCGTGTGGCCGTGGGCGGCGGCGCTGCTGTCGTGCGGCCTCTACGTGGTGTTCGGGCAGCTCGGCATCGTCGAGCTCACGGTCTCGCAAGTCATCATGTTCCTCGCCTTCTACACGGTGGGCGCGTGGGATCCGAACCGGCGCCGCGCGTTCTGGGTGCGCCTCGTCGTGGTCGTCGGCATGGCCGTGTGGCTCGGCTGGGCGTTCATCACGGTCCTCGTCGAAGAACCAGCGACCACGGCCGTCATCTCGACGATGCTCATCCAGATCTTCATCAACGTCGCCTACTTCGGCGGCGCATGGGTGTTCGGCGACCGCGCCTACACGCGCGCGCTCGAGCAGGAGCAGCTCGAGGATGCGCACGCCGAGATCGTCGCGCAACGCGACCAGCTCGCCGGTCAGGCCGTCGCCCTCGAACGGGTGCGCATCGCCCGCGAGCTGCACGACGTCGTCGCCCACCACGTGTCGGCCATGGGCATCCAAGCCGGTGCCGCCCGCCGCACGCTGCGCAGCGACGCCGACCGTTCCGAGCATGCGCTGCGCAGCGTCGAGCAGTCCGCACGCGACGCGATCGCCGAGCTGCGCACCATGGTCGTCGCCCTCCGCAGCGACGGCGACGGCGACGGCCCCATGCCGACCCTCGCCGACGTGGACGGGCTGCTCGCGACCGCGCAGGGCTCCGGCCAGATCGTCGACTTCCAGGTCGTCGGGGAACCCGTCGCGATCTCGCCGATGGCAGAGCTGACGCTCGTGCGCGTGCTGCAGGAGTCGCTCACGAACGCGCGCAAGCACGCCGGCCCCACCGCGCACGTCGACGCGCGCCTGCGCTACCGCGGCGACATCGTCGAGGTCGAGGTCAGCGACGACGGCCACGGCGCCCCCGCCCGCGCCCTCGGCACCGGCATGGGACTCACCGGCATGCGCGAACGCGTCGCCGCCGTCGGCGGCACGCTCGAGGCCGGCGCCCGCCCCAGCGGCGGATGGCTCGTCCGAGCGACGCTGCCCGCGCGCGTGACCGCACCCGCGACCGGCGCCGTCGCCGCGCAGCGCCCCGCAGGCGACGACTCCCCCTC
>NZ_CEEDMM010000012.1:0-65016 GCF_979255995.1 Agrococcus sp. AC640b | reverse complement strand
GCCGGCGGCCGCGGGCTCCAGCAGCGCGAGCACGTGCCGGAAGTCGGGCTCGTCGACATGCACGGCGCACCGCTCGCGCACGATGGGCTTCGCACAGAACGCGATGCCGAGCCCGGCGTCGGCGAGCATGAGCAGGTCGTTCGCACCGTCGCCGATCGCGACGGTCGCCGTCATCGGCACGCCCAGCTCTTCCGCCCACCTGCGCATCGCGTCGCGCTTGGCGGCCGCGTCGATCACGGGTCCGACGGTGCGGCCCGTGAGCCGTCCGCGGTCGACGCCGAGACGGTTCGCGAGCGTGCGATCGAGTCCCAGCGTCGCCGCGAGCGGGTCGAGCACCTCGTGGAACCCGCCGGAGACGGCGCCGACGATCCCGCCGGTCGCGTGCACGGCGTCGACGAGCTCGCGCACGCCGTCGGTGACGGTCACGGCACGCACGACGTCGTCGAGCACCGCCGTCGGCAGACCCTCGAGCACGAGCACGCGCTCGGCGAGCGAGGCGGCGAAGTCGAGCTCGCCCCGCATCGCGCGCTCGGTGACGCGCTCGACGTGGGCACGAGCGTCGGGGCCGACGGCGTCGGCGATGAGCTCGATGACCTCGTCGCGGATGAGGGTGGAGTCGACGTCGGTGACGACGACTCGTCTCACGCGAGCACCTGCACACCCTTCGGCACGGTCACGATGCCCGTCTCCGACACCGAGAAGCCGCGCGCCCTGTCGTGCTCGTGGTCGACGCCGATCTGCACGCCCGGCCCGACGACGACCTCCTTGTCGAGGATCGCGCGTCGCACGACGGCGCCTGCGCCCACATGCACCTGGTCGAACAGCACCGCATCCGACACCGACGCGCCCGAGTCGACGCGGTTCCAGGGCGCCAGCACGCTGCGCACGATCGACGCACCCTGGATGACGCTGCCGGAGGAGACGATCGACTCGATGACCTCGGCGGGGCGCCCGGCCTCGTCGCGCGTGAACTTCGCAGGCGGCTCGTTGTACTGCGCCGAGTAGATCGGCCAACGGCGGTTGTACAGGTTGAAGATCGGCAGCGCCGCGATGAGATCCATGTGCGCGTCGAAGAACGACTCGATCGTGCCGACGTCGCGCCAGTAGTACTTGTCGCGGTCGGTCATGCCGGGCACGGTGTTCGACTGCAGGTCGTAGAAGAACGCCTCGCCGCGGTCGACGAAGTACGGCACGATGTCGCCGCCCATGTCGTGGCTCGAGTCGTCGAGGTCGCCGTCGTTCTTCACGGCCTCCACGAGCGCGTCGGCGTCGAAGACGTAGTTGCCCATCGACGCGAGCACCTCGTCGGGCGAGTCGAGCAGCGGCTTCGGGTCGGACGGCTTCTCGCGGAAGGCGTCGATCTTGCCGGAGCCGTCCGACGACTCCTCGATGATGCCGAACTGGTCGGCGAGCGCGATGGGCTGGCGGATGCCCGCGACCGTCATGCGCGCACCGGAGGCGACGTGCGCCTCGATCATGTCGCGGAAGTCCATGCGGTACACGTGGTCGGCCCCGACGACGACGACGATGTCGGGCTTCTCGTCCTTGATGAGGTTGAGCGACTGGAGGATCGCGTCGGCCGAGCCCTGGAACCAGCGCTTGCCCAGGCGCTGCTGCGCGGGCACCGAGGCGACGTAGGAGCCCAGCTGCGGCGCCATGCGCCACATCTGCGAGATGTGCCGGTCGAGCGAGTGCGACTTGTACTGCGTGAGCACCACGATCTGCCGCATCCCCGAGTTCACGAGGTTCGACAGCGCGAAGTCGATGAGCCGATACGTCCCCCCGAAGGGCACGGCGGGCTTCGCCCGGTCCTCGGTCAGGGGCATGAGCCGCTTTCCCTCGCCACCGGCGAGGACGATCCCGAAGACCTTCTTGTCCATGGCCCAAACCTACCTGCCGCATGCTGGGGAGCGCAGGGGTTGCTCGGTCTGGTAGCGCGCGGCGTACGCTGACGACATGCGCGTCGACATCGTCACCAAGGAGTACCCGCCGGCGATCTACGGAGGCGCTGGCGTGCACGTCACCGAGCTCGTGCGGGCGCTGCGCCGCGACACGCAGGTGCAGGTGCGGTGCTTCGGCGCCGAGCGCGACGAGGCCGACGTCACCGCCTACGACGTGCCGTCGGAGCTCGCCGACGCGAATGCGGCGCTGCAGACGCTCGGCGTCGACCTGCAGATCGCCGACGCCGTCGCGAGCGCCGACGTCGTGCACTCGCACACCTGGTACGCCAACGAGGCCGGCAGGCTCGCACAGGAGCTGCACGGCATCCCGCACGTCGTCACGGCGCACTCGCTCGAGCCGCTGCGGCCGTGGAAGGCCGAGCAGCTCGCAGGCGGCTACCGCATCTCCAGCGACGTCGAGCGACGAGCGTACGAGGCGGCCGACCGCGTCATCGCCGTGAGCGACGGCATGCGCGCCGACATCCTCCGCTCGTACCCGAGCCTCGACCCCGAGCGGGTCGTGACGATCACGAACGGCATCGACCTCGACGCGTGGGAGCGGGTCGACGACCCCGATCGCGCCCGCGAGCTTGGCCTCGACCCCGAGCGTCCGTCGGTCGTGTTCGTCGGCCGCATCACGCGGCAGAAGGGCCTGCCGTACCTGCTGCGCGCCGCGAGCGCGCTGCCGGAGGACGTGCAGCTCGTGCTGTGCGCAGGCGCTCCCGACACGCAGGAGATCCTCGCCGAGGTGCGTGCGCTCGTCGACGAGCTGCGCGAGACGCGCGATGGCGTCGTCTGGATCGACGAGCACCTGCCGCGGCACGACATGCAGGTGCTGCTGAGCCACGCGACGACGTTCGTGTGCCCCAGCATCTACGAGCCGCTCGGCATCGTGAACCTCGAGGCCATGGCGTGCGGCGCCGCCGTCGTCGGCAGCGCGACCGGAGGCATCCCCGAGGTCATCGACGACGGCGTGACGGGGGTGCTCGTGCCGATCGACCAGGTGCAGGACGGCACGGGGACGCCCACGGATCCTGACCGCTTCGTCGCCGACCTCGCTGCGGCCCTCACGCGCGTCGTCGCCGACCCGGAGGCCGCGCGGCGCATGGGCGAGGCTGGCCGCGAGCGGGCACGCACCCACTTCGACTGGGGCCGCATCGCCGACGAGACCCGAGCGCTGTACGAGACCGTCGTCGCCGAGCGGGCACGCTGATCGGCGGGCGCGTCGGCCTGCCGTGCCGCGCGCCGCGGATAGGGTCGAGGGCATGACGCGTGTCCTCGATCTCGCCGACGTCAGCGTCGTACGCAACGGCAACCGCATCCTCGACTCGGTCAGCTGGAGCGTCGACTCGAGCGAGCGCTGGGTGATCCTCGGCCCCAACGGGGCCGGCAAGTCGACGATCCTGCAGCTGGCGTCGGCGTCGATGCATCCGACGACCGGCACCGTCGAGGTGCTGGGGGAGCGGCTGGGGCGCGTCGACGTGTTCGAGCTGCGCACCCGCATCGGCATGGCCGCGACGAGCCTCGGCCGTCGCATCCCGCCGCAGGAGACCGTGGGCGATGCGGTGCTCACCGCCGCCTACGCCGTCACGGGCAGGTGGAACGAGCAGTACGACTCCGTCGACCTCGAGCGTGCCGCCGTCGTCATGGACGACTGGGAGCTCGCACGCCTGTCGAAGCGCGCCTACGGCACGCTGAGCGACGGCGAGCAGAAGCGCGTGCAGATCGCCCGCGCCGTCATGACCGACCCCGAGCTAATGCTGCTCGACGAGCCGGCCGGCAGCCTCGACCTCGGGGCACGCGAGGGCCTCGTGCGCTCGCTCGCCGAGTATGCCGCGAGCCCGCTCGCGCCGGGCCTCGTGATGGTCACGCACCACGTGGAGGAGATCCCGCCGGGGTTCACGCACGTGCTGCTGCTGGCCGACGGCCGCGTCTCCGCGGCGGGCACGATCGAGGACATCCTCACCGACGACCACCTGAGCCGCACCTTCGGCACGCCCCTGCGCGTGACGAGGGACGGCGACCGGTTCACGGCACGCGCAGCCTGACGCGCCGAGCGGCGTCGGGCCCGCCCGAGCGTCGCTGACTCTGCTAGAGTCGGTCGCTGGCGACATCGCGCCGACGACTTCCAATCCCATCCCGAGGTTCAAGCATGAAGACTGGCATCCACCCCGACTACCGCGACATCGTGTTCCGCGACCTCGCGTCGGGCGAGACGTTCCTCACGCGCTCGACGACGAACAGCGACAAGACGATCGAGCTCGACGGCGTCGAGTACCCGGTCATCGACGTCGAGATCTCGAGCGCGTCGCACCCGTTCTACACGGGCAAGCAGCGCATCATGGACTCGGCCGGTCGCGTCGAGAAGTTCAACAAGCGCTTCAAGGGCTTCGGCGGCTGACCCGACCCACGCGCTTCGACAGGAGGCGGGCACCCATCGGGTGCCCGCCTCCTTCGCGTTCGACGTCGCCGCGTCGGCCGTGGCTCGCGCCGCCTGCTCACGCCGAGCGCACCTCGCGAATCGGCCACCCTCGGTCGGCGACGAACGACGGGTCGCGCTGCTGCATGTAGCGCGCGAACGACTCGGCCTGCTGCGTGGCCCAGTCGATCGTGGAGGCGTGGAGCTCGTCGGCAGGCACGCGCAGCTGCGGGAACAGCTCGTGCATCGCCTGCGCGAGCCTGCCGGCGGCGATCGCGTCTGCCGACGCATCGTGCCACGCGTCGAGGGTCACGCCGTAGTGGGAGCATGTGACGCCGAGCGTGCGCTTGCCCTTGCGGTACCGGTCGAGCTGCTTGTCGAGCACGAGCGGGTCGATGACGGGCGCGGGCTCCGGCACCGGCGCGATGCCGTGCCGCAGCGCCTCGTGGTGCAGCACCGTGAAGTCGTAGGCAGCGTTGTAGGCGACCACGGGCGTGCCTGCACGCAGGAGGTTCGACAGCTCGGCGACGAGGGCTGCGACGACGTCGCGCGCAGGTGCGCCCTCCGCCCGTGCACGCTCGGTGGTGATGCCGTGGATGGCGGCAGCACCCTCGGGGATCTCGATGCCCGGGTCGGCGAGCCACGAGTGCTGCTCGACGAGCTCGCCGTGCTCGTCGAGCACGCCGAGGAAGGCCGTGACGATGCGAGCGGTCGAGGTGTCGACGCCCGTCGTCTCGAGGTCGAACACGGCGACGCGCGACACCCACGAGGTGGGCCCGGATGCGTCGCCAGGCACGTCGTCGGCTCGGGCGGCCTCCTGCAGCGCGAGCGCCTGCGTGACGAGGTCGTCGATGGCTCCGGCGTCGCCCGGCCGCGGGCTCTGGAGGTCGATCATGGCGCCACGCTAGCCGCGGCTGCCGACACGAGCCACCAGGCGCGCCCCGTAGGCTCGGATGCATGGTCGACTCGCCGTTCCAGGTGCTGCTGGATGCGACGCCGGTCGCTCGCCACGAGGACGTCGTCGATGGCGTGCGCACCGCGTGGTTCGCGTACGGCGATCCTGCAGCACCCCCGATCGTGCTCGTCCACGGGTACCGCGGCGACCACCACGGGCTCGAGACCATCGCGGCGCACCTCACCGGGCACCTGGCGATCGTGCCCGACCTGCCCGGCTTCGGCGAGTCCGCCCCGCCCGCGGCCTCCGGCATCGACCCGTACGCGTCGTGGCTCGTCGCGTTCGTCGCGGCGCATGCGCCCGGTGCGCCCGTGCTCGGCCATTCGTTCGGCTCCATCGTCGTGGCGGCGGCGGCCGCGGGCCTCGACGCCGAGCGCATCGTGCTCGTGAACCCCATCGCGCAGCCCGCCCTCGAGGGGCCGCAGCGCATCCTGTCGCGCGTCACGCTCGGCTGGTACCGCGCTGCCGCCTCCGCACCGGAGGCGCTCGGCCACGCGATGCTCTCGAGCCCCGTCATCGTGCGCGGCATGAGCCTCGTGATGACGAAGAGCCGCGACCGGGCGATGCGCAGGTGGATCCACGATCAGCACGACCGCTACTTCTCCGCATTCGCATCGCGTGCCTCGGTCGTGGAGAGCTTCGAGACGTCGATCTCGACGAACGTCGGCCACTACGCCGCCACCGTCGCGCAGCCCGTGCTGCTCGTCGCCGCCGATCGCGACGACATCACGCCCCTCGCCGCCCAACGCGACCTCGCGGCGCGCTTCCCGCACGCGACCCTCGCCGTGCTGCATGGCACGGGGCACCTCGTGCACTACGAGCAGCCCGACCAGGTCGCCGCGCGCGTGCGCCGGTTCCTCTCGGCGGCCGACGCGTGAGGGTGCTGTTCGACTGCCGCTACGTGCGCACCGAGCGGCACGACGGCATCTCGCGCTTCTCGGCCGAGCTCGTCGCTCGCCTGGGCGCGCGCGCAGACGTCACGATGCTCGTGCAAGACCCCGCGCAGCTGCGCATGCTGCCCGACCTGCCGCACGTCATGGGTCCGAGCCCCACGGGTGCGCTCGAGCCGCTCGCGACGTGGAGGCTGCGCCACGTCGACGCCGACGTCGTCTACTCGCCCATGCAGACGATCGGGGCGATCGGTCGACGCACGGCGCTCGTGACGACCGTGCACGACCTCATCTACTACCGGCACCCCATGCCGCCGCGCGACCTGCCGGCGCCCGTCCGCGCCCTCTGGCGGCTCTACCACCTGTCGTACGGGCCGCAGCGACTGCTGCTGCGGGGCGCCGACGCCCTGGTCGTCGTCTCCGACACGACCGCGAGCCTCGTCCGCGAGCATCGACTCACGACCCATCCCGTGCACGTGGTGCGCAACGCCGCCGACGCCCTCGGCGAGCCCGTGACGCACGCCACGCCGCCGACGCGACGGCTCGTGTACATGGGCTCGTTCATGCCCTACAAGGACGTCGACACCCTCGTGCGCGCCGCCGCGCTGCTGCCTGACCACGAGCTGCACCTGCTCAGCCGCATCCCGGCAGGCGAGGAGGCGCGGCTGCGTGCCCTCGCCCCCGCCGCGAGCATCGTCGTGCACGACGGCGTCACCGACGACGAGTACGCCGAGGTGCTCCGGAGCGCGACGGCGCTCGTGCACGCGAGCCGCGACGAGGGCTTCGGCATCCCGCTGCTCGAGGCGATGATGCTCGGCGTGCCCGTCGTCGCGAGCGACATCCCCATCTTCCGCGAGGTCGCGGGCGACGCCGGTCTCTACGCGCCCGTCGGCGACGCGCGCGCGTTCGCCGATGCCGTGCTGCGACTCGAGGGGGAGTGGGCTGCGCGCTCCGCGGCGGCGCGCTCGCAGGCGGCGACGTTCACGTGGGATGCGTCCGCCGACGCCCTGCACGCGGCGCTCGAGGCCACGGTCGCCGCGCGATCCTCGCGGCGCGGCACCAGGTAGCCCGCATCGCAGGCGCGTCGACTACGACGCGTGCGGCGAGGGAGCCAGCGCGTCGGCGATCTCGGTGAGCGTCTCGGTCGTGCCGGCGTCGATGCGCACGCTCGCTCGCGTGTCCCACTTCGTCGGCCCGCGGTTGACGATCACGATCGGCAGCTCGCGCCTGCGAGCGACCTCGAGCAGACGAACCGCGGTGTTCACCGCGAGCGACGATCCGGCCACGAGCACGGCGCTCGCCGCCCGCACGGCCATGTCTGCCTCGTGGAACACGTGCGTGGGCACGAGCTCGCCGAAGAACACCACGTCGGGCTTGAGCATGCCGCCGCACACGAAGCACACGGGCACGACGAAGTCGGGGTTGCCCTCGAGGTCGACGTCGCCGTCGGGGTTCATCCGCACCTGGTCGGGCACGCTGATCCACGGGTTCTGCTCGGTGATGCGGTCGGCGACGACGTCGCGAGGGAAGCGCGAGCCGCACGCGCGGCAGGTGACGGTCGCGTTCGCGCCGTGCAGGTGGGTGACGTCGCGGCTGCCAGCCTTCTCGTGCAGGTCGTCGACGTTCTGCGTCGCGATGCCCGTCACGAGCCCGGCGGCCTCCAGCCGCGCGATGGCGCGGTGGCCGCCGTTGGGCTGCGTCGACGAGAAGGCCTTCCACCCCAGGTGGCTGCCGGCCCAGTACCGGCGTCGCGCATGCTCCGACGCGAGGAAGCGGTCGAGCTGCATGGGGTTGCGCGGCGGCGCGCCCGCACCGCGGTAGTCGGGGATGCCGCTGTCGGTCGAGATCCCCGCGCCCGTGATGACGGCGATGGGACCGAGGCCGAGTCTTGCGATCGCAGTGTCGAGCACCCTCCGATCCTACGGACACACGTAGCCTGGACCGGCACGGAGGGAGGCCCATGGACATCGTGCGCATCACGTCGCTCGACGACCCGCGACTCATCGACTACGTCGGGCTCACCGACGTGCAGCTGCGCACGGTCAAGGAGGTCGAGCGGGGCCTGTACATGGCCGAGTCGCAGACGGTGCTCGGCCGTGCCCTCCGCGCCGGCCACACGCCGCGGTCGGTGCTCGTGACCGAGCGCTGGCTGCCGGACGTGGAGGCGCTCGTCGGCCATCTCGACATCCCCGTCTTCGTCGGCGAGGAGTCGCAGCTGGCGACCCTCATCGGCTTCCACCTGCATCGCGGTGCGCTCGCCGCGATGCAGCGTCCCGTGCTGCCGACCGTCGCGGAGGTGCTGCGCGACGCGAAGGTCGTCGTCGTGCTCGACGGCCTCGTCGACCACACGAACGTCGGAGCCGCGTTCCGCAGCGTCGCAGGGCTCGGGGCGGATGCCGTGCTCGTGACCTCCACATGCTCCGACCCGCTCTACCGACGTGCGGTCCGCGTGAGCATGGGCACGGTGCTGCAGGTGCCGTGGACCCGCATCCCCGCCTGGTCCGAGGCGGGCCCGATGCTGCGCGACGCAGGCTTCCAGGTCGCGTCGCTCGCGCTCGCCGACGACGCCGTCGACCTGGCCGACTGGCGTCGCGACCGGCCGGAGCGCGTTGCGATCGTGCTCGGCAACGAGGGACACGGCCTCGGCCGCGACGCGCTCGCCGCATCGGACGTCGTGGTGCGCATCCCGATGCACAACGGCGTCGACTCGCTGAACGTCGCCGCGACGAGCGCCGTCGCGCTCTGGGCGGCGCTGCACGCATGACCTACGTCACGGCGGCGACGCAGCAGCGCACCCCCGCGTGGGTGCACCTGCTGCGTGCGCTCGTCGTGCTCGTGCTCATCGCGATCGTCGGCGGCGTCGGCTTCCTCACCTTCGCGCCGCTGCCAGCCGTCGCGAGCGACGAGGCGCCGCTCGAGTCGCCCGCGATCGGCGACCCGCTGCTCGCGTGGCCCGCGTCGGGCGCCGCCGCCTTCGCGATCGACGGCATCGAGGGTGCGGAGGGGACCACGGGCGAGGGCGCGCTGCCCATGGCGAGCATCACGAAGCTCGCCACGGTGCTCGTCGTGCTCGAGACGCATCCGATCGTCGCCGACGAGGGCGCCGCGATCACGCTCGACGACGAGGACGTCGCCTTCATGCAGACCGCGTTCGACGAGGCCGCGCCGTACTACCCCGTGCGCCCCGGGCAGACGGCGACGCAGGCCGACCTCGTCGACGCCGCGATCGTCGCGTCGTCTGCGAACGCCGCGATGACGCTCGCCAGGTGGGGCTTCGGCTCGATCGACGCCTTCCTCGTCGCAGCGAGCGACTGGGCCGCGCGGCAGGGGCTCTCGACGATGGTCGTCGCCGACGCCGCCGGACTCTCGCTCGACTCGGTCGCCTCGCCCGCCGACATGGTGCGGCTCGGGCAGCTCGCCATGGCCGATCCGATCGTCGCCGCGGCGATGGGCATGCCGTCGGTGACCGTGCCCGGCCTCGGCGTGCAGTCGAGCACGAACAGCCTGCTGGGCACCTCCGGCATCGACGCGGGCAAGACGGGCACGCTGTTCGTCTCGGGACGCAACCTGCTCGTGTCTGCGACGTCGAACGTCGAGGGCCGCGAGCTGCGTGCCGTCGTCGTCGTGCTCGGCCAGGTGTCGGAGGACGACCGCGACGCCGCGACGATCGCGCTCGTGGAGAGCCTGTGGCAGAACGTGCAGCCGCGCGACGTGCTCGCGGCCGACACGGTCGTGGCGACGAGCACGTCCGCGTGGGGCGAGACGTCGAACGCGACGACGGATGCCGCCATCACGACCATCGCGTGGGTCGCGCAGCCGATCGAGCTCGTCCTCGACGTGCAGCCGGTGCGCACGGGCGTCGGCTCGATGCAGGTCGGCACCGTGTCGGTCGCGGGCACCGACCTGTCGACGACCGTCACGGCGTCGCGCATCCCCGAGCCCGACCTGCTGTGGCGACTGTCGAACCCGCTCGTGCTGCTGGGGCTCGCCGACGACTGAGCCTCGTCGCGCGGCACCTAGGCGTCGTCGGCGTCGCGCAGCACGGGCTCGGCGAGCGGACGCTTCGGGCGGATCTCGTCGCCGGAGGAGCGACCGGTGATCCGCCGCACGACCCACGGCCCGAAGAACTCGCGCGCCCACACGATGTCCTCGCTCGCGGCCTGCCGCCACGTGCGACGCGGCAGCGGCTCCGGATGCTGCGGATGCAGATCGTGCTCGACGCCGAGCGCATCGAGCACGAGCATCGCGATGCGGTGGTGGCCCAGCGGCGAGAAGTGCAGCCGGTCGGGCGCCCACATCCGCGCGTCCTGCAGCTCGGTCGCCGCCCACATGTCGGCCACGACGGCATCGTGCCTGCGGGCGAGGGCTGCGAGGTTGCAGTTGTAGATCGCGACGCGGCCTCGGATGGAGCGCAGCACGGGCGTCATGCCGATGTCGGGACCGTTGAAGAGCACGACGGTCGCGCCGTCGACCGTGAGCCGCTCGATCGCCTGCTCGAGTCGACCGGCGACGCGGTCGGGGTCGGCGCCGGGGCGCAGCAGGTCGTTGCCGCCTGCGGAGATCGAGATGAGGTCGGGCCGCAGCGCGAGCGCCGCGTCGATCTGCTCGGCAGCGATCTGGTCGAGGAGCCGACCGCGGATCGCGAGGTTGGCGTATGCGAGGTCGGGCTGCGTCCTGGCGAGCTCCTCCGCGACGCGGTCGGCCCAGCCGCGCACCCCGTTGGGGAGCGTCGGCTCGTCGTCGCCGACGCCCTCGGTGAAGGAGTCCCCGATCGCGACGTACCTGGTCCAGGGGTGCTGCATGCCTCGATGCTGGCACGACGAGCCCGGGCGTCGCATCCGCCCAAGGTCGGACATCGCTCGGCGGAGAGGATGACGTCGGTGGTGCCTGCGACGATGGGCATGTGAGCAAGCAGGACGGCTCGAACCGCATGGTCTCGAGCCCCGACGTCGACGACTCGTCGGCGACGATCCTGCACGTCGACCTCGACGCGTTCTTCGCGACCGCGTCGCTCCTCGCCCGCCCCGACCTGCGCGGGCTGCCCGTCGTCATCGGGCACGACTCGTCGCGCTCGGTCGTCACGGCGGCGACGTACGAGGCGAGGCGCTACGGAGTGCACTCGGCCATGCCGATGGGGCGTGCGCTGCAGCAGTGCCCGAACGCCATCATCCTCGAGCCCGACTTCGCGCTCTATCAGCGGCTGTCGCAGCAGACGATGGCGATCCTCGACGACTTCTCGCCAGCGGTCGAGCGCCTCGGCATCGACGAGGCCTTCGTCGACGTCGCGGGCGCTCGGCGCCTGCTGGGCGGTGCCGTCGCGATCGGCACGCGCATCCGCGAGCGCGTGCAGGCCGAGACGGGTCTCGTCGCCTCCGTGGGCGCGTCGTCGACGAAGTTCATCGCCAAGCTCGCCTCCGGCAGGGCGAAGCCGGACGGCCTGCTCGTCGTGCCCGCCGATCAGGTCGTCGAGTTCCTCCACCCGCAGCCGGTCAGCGCCCTGTGGGGCGTGGGGGAGCGCACGCAGGAGCGTCTCGAGCGCTACGGCCTGCGCACGGTGGCCGACGTGGCCCACACGCCGCAGTCGACGCTCACCGGCTGGTT
The DNA here is from genome assembly GCF_979255995.1 of Agrococcus sp. AC640b. Lineage (NCBI taxonomy): Bacteria > Bacillati > Actinomycetota > Actinomycetes > Micrococcales > Microbacteriaceae > Agrococcus > Agrococcus sp. AC640b. Next base: position 53,211 of record NZ_CEEDMM010000012.1, on the reverse strand, counting down.
CGGGCAGGCGATGGGGCCGCACCTGCATGCCCTCGCATGGGCACGCGACGTGCGCGCGGTGCACGAGCGGCCGCGCGAGCGCTCCATGGGCCACAACCACACCTTCGGGCACGACGTGACCGACCGCGACGACCTGCGCAGCGAGATCCTTCGCCTCGGCACGGGCGTGGGCAGGCGGCTGCGCGCCGCGGGCGCCGTGGGCCGCACCGTGACCCTGCGCGTGCGATTCCACGACTTCCGCACCATCACCCGCTCTCGCACGCTGCCCGATGGCACCGACGTCACGCGCGTCATCGTCGAGACGGCGTGGGCGTTGCTCGACGAGCTCGACGACCCCACGCCCGTGCGGCTGCTGGGCGTGCAGATGTCGCAGCTGTCCGACCCGTCCGACGCCGGGCTGCTGTGGGACGACTCCGAGGACTGGGGCAGCGCGGAGCGTGCGGTCGACGCCGTGCACGACCGCTTCGGCTCGCTCGCGGTGACGCCTGCCTCGATGCTGCGGCGCGAGCGCAAGCGCGAGGACACCGGCCAGTAGCGTGCAGGCAGGCCGTCAGGCGGGGTTCGCGGCGAAGAAGTCGCGCATGGGCACGAGGTTCGACAGCGGTGCGAAGGGCCCAGAGAACCCGTGGTCGAAGGCGAGGGCGGCGATGCCGACGCCCTGCAGCGCCGCAGCCCACTCGATCGCGCCCGGCAGCGGCGTGGCGAGCAGACGCCCCGCCTCGGCCTCGCTCAGCCCGTTGGCCATGCCTGCAGCACGTGCCCGTTCCGCCGTGGTGAACGCGAGCACCATGGGCCCCTGGGGGAGCGTGATCGCGTAGGGCATCGGGCTCTCGTCCGAGCCGCGCGCGATGAAGATCCAACGCTCGAGCCGCAGCACCTGCCGCCAGAGCGCGACGTTCGCCTCCAGATCCTCCGGTGCCGCTCGCGAGACGGCAGCGAGGCGATCGAGCTCGGCGACGACCTCCTCTGGCGCGTCGAGCGGCGGCGTGGGCCGATGCGGCTGCGCCGCGTGGTCGGTCATCGTCTCGTCCTGGTCTCAGCGTCGCCCGAGCCAGCGGGCGAGCGGGATCGAGTCGTCCTGCCAGGGCGTGAGCGCCCATGCGACGGCGTAGGCGACCCAGCCGATCACGGGCAGGAGGAACGACAGCAGGACGATGACGCGCACGACCCACACGTTCCAGCCGACGCTCGCGGCGATGCCGCCAGCGAGTCCGCCGAAGATGCGCTGCGGGCCACGCCGGAAGCCGGTGCTGCGGATGGAGTCGAAGAAGCTCATGACGACGACCATAGGCTCCGCGCCTGTGCTGCCGCCCTGCCCGGGGTCCAGCGGGCCTCCGCGGCGTCCGCCGCTCGCGAACGCCGGGCCCGCGCACGTTGCGGCACGTGCCGCCGGAGACGACGAAGGCCCGGAGCCATGGGCTCCGGGCCGATCGTGCGCGAGGGGGGACTTGAACCCCCACGCCCTATACGGGCACTAGCACCTCAAGCTAGCGCGTCTGCCATTTCCGCCACCCGCGCAGGTGTCGGTCCCTTGCAGGACCGAGGAAGACACTAGCACGCATCGACGGGCCATCCCGACCACGTGCGTCCGTCGCGCGGGGCGTGGGGATGACGCCGGGCGCCGCCGGTCGCGACTAGCCTTGACCGGTGCCCCACGAGCTCTCGCCGACCGCCGCCATCGCCCGCGATCTCATCCGATTCGACACGCAGAACTTCGGCGAGGGTCGCTCGAACGGCGAGGCGGACGCCGCCGCGTACGTCGCCGCGTTCCTCGCCGACCTCGGCATCGCGAGTCGCACGTTCGAGGCTGCGCCCGGCAGGCACAGCGTCGTCGCCGAGCTCGCCGGATCCGACCCGAGCCTGCCAGCGCTCGTGCTGCACGGCCACCTCGACGTCGTGCCCGCCGACGCGGCGCAGTGGAGCGTCGACCCGTTCGAGGGGGTCGTGCAGGACGGCATGCTGTGGGGTCGCGGCGCCGTCGACATGAAGGACATGGTCGCGATGATGCTGCAGGCGGTGCGGCAGCTCGTCGAGGCGGGCGTGCAGCCGCGAAGGCGCATCATCCTCGGCTTCTTCGCAGACGAGGAGGACGGCGGCGCCTACGGGGCGCACTGGCTCGTCGAGCACCATCCCGAGGTCTTCGCGGGCGCGTCGATGGCGATCAGCGAGGTCGGCGGATTCTCGATCACGCTCGACGGGCGCCGCGCGTACCTGCTGCAGACGGCCGAGAAGTCGCTGCTGTGGATCCGGCTGCGCGCGACGGGCACGGCGGCGCACGGCTCGCAGGTCATGCGCGACAACGCCGTCACGAAGCTCGCACGCGCCGTCGCCGCGCTCGGCGAGCACGACTTCCCCGTCGAGCTCACGGACACGACCCGAGCGCTCGTCGACCAGGTCGCGGCCCTGCTCGACGTCGACGTCGAGGAGCTGGGCCCCGACGAGGTGGCGCTGCGCACGGGCGGCATGTCGCGGTTCCTGCGCGCGAGCCTGCGCACGACGGCGAACCCGACGATGCTCGATGCCGGCTACAAGCACAACGTGATCCCCGGCACGGCCGAGGCGCGCATCGACATGCGCACGCTGCCCGGCCGCGAGGAGGAGGCGCTCGAGACGGCGCGCCGCATCGTCGCCGAGGCGGCGGACGACGTCGAGCTCGACATCGTGCGGCAGGACGTGGGCCTCGAGGTGCCGTTCGCAGGCGAGGCCGTCGAGGCGATGGTCGCGGCGCTGCGCAGGCACGACCCCGATGCCCCGGTGCTGCCGTACATGCTCTCCGGCGGCACCGACAACAAGGCGCTCTCGCGTCTCGGCATCGCAGGCTACGGCTTCGCACCGCTGCGGCTCACGCCCGAGCTCGACTTCGCCGCCATGTTCCACGGCGTCGACGAGCGCGTGCCGCTCGACGCCCTCGACTTCGGCACGGCAGTGCTGGCCGACCTGCTGCAGGAGCTGTAGATGGACTGGATCGAGGCGATCCTGCTGGGCATCCTGCAGGGCGCGACGGAGTTCCTGCCGATCTCGTCGAGCGCGCACCTGCGCATCGCGGGGCTGGCGTTGGCGGAGGATCCGGGCGCGACGTTCACGGCGATCACGCAGATCGGCACGGAGCTCGCGGTCGTGCTGTTCTTCTGGCGCGACATCACCCGCATCGTCAGCCGGTGGTTCGGTGCGCTGCGCGGCACGGTGCCGAAGGACGACCCCGACGTGCGGATGGGCTGGCTCGTGATCATCGGCACGGTGCCGATCGTGCTCGCCGGCGTCCTGTTCCAGAGCCTCATCCGCGACCAGCTGCGGTCGCTGTGGATCACGGCGACCGTGCTCATCGTCTTCGGCCTCATCCTCGGCGTCGCCGACCTGCTCGGCAGGCGCGACAAGGGCCTCAAGGAGATCACGTACCGCGACGGCATCCTCGTGGGGTTCGCGCAGGTGCTCTCGCTCATCCCCGGCGTCTCGCGTTCGGGGGCGACGACGACCATGGGTCGCGCCCTCGGCTACGAGCGGCCGGCGGCGGCGAAGTACGCGTTCCTGCTGGCGATCCCAGCCGTGTTCGGCGCAGGCCTCTACGAGACGTACCAGGCGCTCACCGAGCCGGGCGGAGCCGGCTACGGCTGGGGTCCGACGATCGCGGCGACCATCGTCGCGTTCCTCGTCGGCCTCGCCGTCATCCGCTTCCTCATGGCGTACATCTCGAAGCGCTCGTTCCTGCCGTTCGTGATCTACCGCGTCGCGCTCGGCACGGTGCTGCTCATCGCCCTCGGCGCAGGCTGGATCGCCGCGTGAGGGCGTGGGAGCGGGCGGCCGTGCCGAGCCTGCCCGGTCGTGGGGAGCGGCCGCTGCTGCACGACGCGAAGACCGACGCCGCACGGGTCGTCCCCGCGACGGGCGGTGCCTCGATGTACACGTGCGGCATCACGCCGTACGACGCGACGCACATCGGGCACGCGGCGACCTACCTCGCGTCCGACACCCTCACGCGCGTGTGGCTCGATGCCGGACTCGACGTGCGCACCGCGATGAACTCGACCGACGTCGACGACCCGCTGCTCGAGCGTGCGACGCGCGACGGCGTCGACTGGCGAGCGCTCGCCGAGCGCGAGCAGGAGGTGTTCCGGCTCGACATGGCGGCGCTGCGCATCCTGCCGCCGGACTCGTGGATCGCGGTGACCGAGCGGATCGACGAGATCGCGGATGCCGTCGCCAGGCTGCTCGGCACGGGCGACGCGTATCTCGTCGACGACGACGTCTACTTCGACACGACCAGGCAGCGGGCCTATCCGCTGGGCCTCGGCAGCCGCACCGACCGCGACGCGATGCTGCACCTGGCGCGCGAGCACGGCGGCGACCCGGATCGCGCAGGCAAGCGCGACCCGCTCGATCCGCTGCTGTGGCGCGCCGAACGGCCGGGGGAGCCCGCGTGGGACTCGGCCGTCGGTCGCGGTCGGCCGGGCTGGCACCTCGAATGCACCGTCATCGCCATGGCCGAGCTCGGCGCGCCCTTCACGGTCGCGGCAGGCGGGGTCGACCTGCGCTTCCCGCATCAGGAGATGCAGGCGCATCACGCGCTCGCGCTCGGCGCGACGCTCTTCAGCGATGCGCGCGCGAACGCGGGCATGGTCGCGTACCAGGGCGAGAAGATGTCGAAGTCGCTCGGCAACCTCGTGAAGGTGCGCGTGCTCCTCGACGAGGGCGTGCGGCCGGCGGCCATCCGTCTGGCGTTGCTCGACCACCATTGGCGCAGCGACTGGGAGTGGACCGACGACGATCTGCGCGTCGCGAACGAGCGCCTGGATGCCTGGACGGCGTGGGCGCAGGTGCCCCCCGAGGATCCGTCGCAGGAGGACTCGGTGCTCGAGTGGCTGCGGTACACGCTGCACCACGACCTCGACACGCCCGCCGCGCTGCAGGCGGTCGACGCCTTCGTCGCGCGCGCGCCCGCCGACGACGAGTCGATCGACGCGATCGACGCGCTGCTGGGCGTGCGGCTGCGCTGACGGCGGACGCACCCGCATGCCTCGCACCCCGCCGCGCAGGAGCAAGCCCTGCGCGCACTGCGGCCGCGACTTCGACGACCGCAAGCGCTGGAGCGGACGCGACCAGTGGGACGAGGTGCGGTACTGCTCGCGGCGGTGCCGTGCCGACGCCGCCGCGGCGCGCCGACGCCCCGGTCACGGCCCGACCGGCACCGGCGACGCGCAGCGCTGAACGGGCCGCGTCGCCGCGTCAGGCGGCGGAGCGCGAGAACCTGCCCGTCGACTGCCATGCCTCGAGCCGGGCGACGGCGCGGTGGAGGTACGCCTCGCCCTCGGCGCGCAGGGCTGTCGCGACGGAGCCGAGCATGTCGTTCGCGAGCAGCAGCTGGCGCCCGGCGAGCATCGCCTCGACGTCGGCGGGGTCGACGTCCGGGAGCGCGCGCACGGTGCGGTAGCCGCGCTCGATCGCTGCACGCAGCTCGGGCAGGTCGGCGTAGAAGCCGCAGATCGCCAGGTCGAGGGCGGGCACGCCCATCGCGGCGTCGTCGAAGTCGAGCACCTCGAGCGACGCGCCCGAGCGCTTGAGGTTGCCGACGTGCAGGTCGGCATGCAGGATGCGGACGGCATCCGACGCGTGCGCACGAGCCTGCGCGGCGTCGGCGACCTCGAGCGCACGGTGCAGCACGTCGCGGTCGTCGGCGCTGAGCGACGGATGGTCGAGCAGGGCAGGCTCGTCGCCGACCAGGGCGCCGTCGTAGGCGGGCACGCGCGAGCCTGCCGGCGGCCTCCAGCTCGCAGCATGCTCGTGCATGCGCGCGACCGTCGCACCGAGCTCGTGCGCGACGTCGACGTCGAGCGCACCGACGTCGTCGCCGCGCAGCCAGCTCGCGGCCGTGACCGTCACGTCGCGCCCCGCGGCAGCCGACGGCACGACGACGGCCCAGCCGCCGTCGGCGGCGCGTCTGGGCACGGGGACCCGCAGGTCGGCCTCGTCGGCGAGCGCGAGCTGCCACGCCTGCTGCGCAGCGATCTCGCGGGCCCCGCTGTGCGACCCGATGAGCACCCGCAGCGCCCACGACGCCGCCGGCTCGTCGACGCGGTACGTCGCGTTGTACGCCAGCAGCACCGGGGCGATCGCTCGCACGTCGAGGTCGAAGCCGCGCGCCGCCTCGACCGCGACGTCTTGCAGCACCGCCACCTGCTCGTGCTCGGGGCGGCCGGCGAACGGCACGGGCGTGGCCGCATCCATCGTCGGACCCGGCGTCAGACGGGCGGCGGGGGAGCGGAGCGGTCGTCGTCGGGCGGGCCGTCGTCTGGCGACGCGTCGTCGGCGTCGGCGTCGGCGTCGGCGTCGGCGGCATCCTCGTCGTCGGGTGCGGGCTCGACGGTCTCGAGGAACCGCTGGAACTCCTTCGCGAGCGCCTCGCCGGAGGCCTCCGGGCTCTCGACCGTGTCGCGCTGCTGCTCGAGGTGGCCGATGTAGGCGCGCATGTCGTCGTCGCGGTCGGCGAGCTCGTCGACGCCCGTCTCCCACTCGCCCGCCTGCCTGGGCAGGTCGCCGAGCGGCACGGTGATGTCGAGCAGCTCGGTGAGGCGGTCGAGGAGCGCGATCGTCGCCTTCGGCACGTGCGTGGCGTGCACGTAGTGCGGCACCGACGCCCACACGCTCGCCGTCTGGATGCCGACCTGCTCCGCGGCCATCGCGATGACCGACATGACGCCCGTCGGGCCCTCGTAGTCGCTCTGCTGCACGCCGAGCCGGTGACGCAGCGACGCCGACTCGCTCGTGACGCTCGTCGGCGTCGGACGCGTGTGGGGCACGTCGGCGAGCATCGCGCCGACGAAGACGATCGCGTCGACCTCGCACTGCCTGGCGATGTCGACGACCTGCTCGGCGAAGTCCATCCAGCTCCTGCTGGGCTCCGCGCCCAGCAGCGCGAAGAGCTCACCCTCGGCGCCCGTCGAGACCGACAGGCCCGCGTCCTCGACGATGGGCTCGCGCACGCTCGAGCGCGTGGGCGCGTACACGATCGTCGCCGGCCACGACAGTGCGCGGGAGCCGTCCTCGAGACGGCGGATCATGGGCCTGGCGAACGTGAAGTCCACGAAGTCGTCGGGTTCGATCTCGTCGAAGGGCTCGAGCTCGCACGCCTCGATGACGCGGCGGACGGCGCCGGAGGCAGCCTCTCCTGCGTCGTTCCAACCCTCGAACGCGACGAGCATGATGCGCCCGACGATCGGTCCCGTGCTCACGTGCGGCGTCCCCTCATCAGGCGACCACACTACGCCCGAGCCCGAGCGCCGTCCGGTCGGTTCCCCCATCGGCGGAACGTAGGATGGTGCGGTGAGCGATCTGGATGCCGTGCTGTGGGATCTCGACGGCACCCTCATCGACAGCGAGTCCTACTGGCGCGTCTCCGAACGCCGCCTCGTGGACGAGTTCGACGTGGCGTGGACCCTCGAGGACGAGAGCGCCCTCGTCGGCGTCGACCTGTGGGACGGTGCGCGCTACATGATCGGCCGAGGCGTCGCGATGGACGCCGATGCGATCGTCGAGCGTCTGACGAGCGAGGTCATCGCACGCCTGCGCGAGCACGTGCCGTTCCGTCCGGGCGCCGCCGAGCTGCTCACCGCGCTCGGCGCGGCTGGCGTGCCGCTCGGGCTCGTGACCATGTCGACGCGCGACCTCGTCGAGCTCGTGCTCTCCGCGAGCGAGGAGCAGCTCGGCGTGCAGCCGTTCGCGGTGTCGGTCACGGGCGACGAGGTCGCGCGCGGCAAGCCGCACCCCGACCCGTACCTGCAGGCGATCGACGCGCTCGGCGTGCGCGCGTCGGCGTGCGTCGCGTTCGAGGACTCGATCCCCGGCACCGCCGCCGCGCGCGACGCGGGTGTCGTGACCGTGGGCGTGCCGCACGAGGCCGACCTCGAGGCCGTCGAGGGCATCGTGCTGTGGCCGACGCTCGCAGGGCGCACCGTCGACGACGTGCGAGCGCTCGTGGGGGTGCGCGCATGATGCCGCGCACCGGCCCGCTGCGCTTCGGCGACCCCGTGCAGCTCACAGGCCCCAAGCAGCGGCTGCACACGATCGTGCTCACCGAGGGCCTCACGTTCCACACGCAGCACGGTGCGCTGCCGCACGCCGACATCGTCGGCATGCCAGACGGCTCGGTCGTGCACGTCGGCGAGCAGGCCTACCTCGCGGTGCGTCCGCTGCTGCACGACTACGTGATGTCGATGCCGCGCGGCGCCGCGATCGTGTACCCGAAGGACGCCGGGCACATCCTCACCTACGCCGACGTGCAGCCCGGCCTGCGCGTGATCGAGGCGGGCGTCGGCTCCGGCGCCCTGTCGCTGTGGCTGCTGCGCGCCCTCGCTGGACAGGGCGAGCTCGTCTCGTTCGAGCGTCGCCAGGAGTTCCTCGACATCGCCGAGGCGAACGTCGAGGGATGGTTCGGCGAACGGCCCGCGACGTGGCGCACCGTCGTCGGCGACCTCGCGGAGACGCTCGGCGACCACGTGCCCGCGCAGACCGCCGACCGCGTCGTGCTCGACATGCTCGCACCGTGGGAGTGCGTGGATGCGTCGGCGTCGGCGCTGCAGCCAGGCGGCATCCTGCTCGCCTACGTCGCCACCGTGACGCAGCTGTCGCGCACCGTCGAGGCCGTGCGCGCCGACGGCCGCTTCACCGAGCCGCAGTCGCAGGAGACGCTCGTGCGCTCGTGGCACGTCGACGGCCTCGCCGTGCGCCCCGACCACCGCATGGTCGCCCACACCGGCTTCCTCATGACGGCGCGTCGCATCGCCGACGACGTCGAGCTGCCGTCGTTCAAGCGACGTGCGAGCAAGACGGCGTCGTACACCGATGCCGACGTCGAGGCGTGGACGCCGGGCGCCGTCGGCGATCGCGAGAAGAGCGACAAGCGCCTGCGCCGTGCCCTGCGCGATGCGCGGCGGCAGTCCGACCGCCTCGCCGCCGGTACGATCGACACCGACTCCCGACCCGAGGACACCGAGTGATCAAGCCCATCCGCCGCCCGTTGACGGCGGCAGCAGCCCTGCTCGTCGTCGGCTCCGCGCTCACCGCGTGCCACGTCGTGCCGTCGGAGCAGTCGATCGCCGGCTGCACGCCCGCCATCCAGCCGGGAGGCGCCTCGAACGCCGTCGCCGCGTCGCTCTCCGACGACCTGCCGCCATCGGAGGTGCCGTTCTCGACGCCGCTCGCGATCGACGCGCCGCAGGCGAGCATCATGGGAGCCGGTGACGAGCCCGCCGCCATCGGCGACGTCGTGATCGCCGACTACACGCTCTACGACGGCGCGACGGGCGGCGTGCTCGAGTCGACCGACGCCGAGCTGCTCGAGACGCTCGCTGCGGGCTCGGGCCAGCCCGCGCAGCCCGCCTCGCAGCAGCTGACGTCGCTCGCAGGCGGCGAGACCGTGCTGTCGCAGGGTCTCGAGTGCGCCACCGCCGACTCGACGGTCGCGCTCGTCGCGCCGTACGTCGACCTCTTCGGCGAGTCGGTCGCGCAGGCAGGCGTCGACCCGCAGTCGACCGCGGTGCTCGTGCTGCACGTCGCCGACACGTTCGCAGGTCGCGCAGACGGCTTCCCGCAGCCTGCGACGAACGGCCTGCCCGCGATCTCGCTCGCGACCGACGGCACTCCCGGCATCACGTTCCCCACGAGTGCCGCGCCGAGCGACCTGACGGTCGCCACGACGATCCGTGGCGGCGGCGAGGAGGTCGGCGAGTCCGACACGGTCGTCGTGCAGTACACGCTCATCGAGTGGGGCGCCGAGGCCGTCACCGAGACGACGTGGGGCTCGACGCCTGCGACGTTCGGGCTCGCCGACCTCATCCCCGGCTTCCAGCAGGCCGTGGTCGGCCAGCAGGTCGGCAGCCAGGTCGTGGCGGTCGTGCCGCCCGAGCTCGGCTACGACGACGGCCGCACGCTCGTGTTCGTGATCGACATCCTGGACGCCGAGACGCCGTGACGCCGATCAGCGTCGAGGAGCGCCAGTTCTCGCTGACCCTGGCGCTCCTCCACGCTGCGCACGGTGCGACGAAGCGCGAGCTCTTCGAGCGCGTCGCCGGCTATCAGGGACGTGCGATCGACGCGGCGCTCGAGCGGCAGTTCGAGCGCGACAAGGACGACCTGCGAGAGCAGGGGTTCGTCATCGACGTCTTCACGCCGCCGGCCGAGCACGACAACAACCAGGAGTCGCGCTATCGGCTGCTGCACGCGGCCGTCGGCACGCCGGAGGATCTCGCCTTCTCCGATGCCGAGCGCACCCTCATCGACCTCGCGCTGCGCGTGTGGCGCGACGGCGGGCTCAGCGAGGAGTCGCAGCTGGCGACGACGAAGCTGCGCGCGGATCCGCGCTTCCGGCGGGGCCTCGCGCAGGCGATCTCGCCGAGGCAGTCCGCGGTCGACCGCGCGTTCCAGTCGCTCAAGCGTGCGACGGAGCGCGGCGCCGTCGTGCAGTTCTCGTACCTGAAGCCCGGCGAGCGCGACGCCACGAGGCGCACGGTGCAGCCGTGGTGCGTGCTGCTGTTCCGCAGCCGATGGATGGTGCACGGGTTCGACGTCGACCGCGGCGAGACGCGCACGTTCCTCATGCGCCGCATCGTGAGCGACGTCACGCAGCACCGCCCGCGCGAGCCGTTCGTCGTGCCCGAGGGCGCCGCCGATGCGGCGCTCGCCGACCTCGAGCGCATCTGGCGCTCGGCGACGGCGACCGTCCGTGTGCTGCCGGGCTCGGACGCCGAGGTGCGACTCGCCCGCCGACGCGACACGACGGTCGACGGCGACGTGCTCACGCTGCACCACGCCGACACGAACCTGCTCGCAGACGAGCTCACCGGCTACGGCGCCGAGGTGGTCGTGCTGGAGCCCGCGAGCCTCGTGCGGCTCGTGCGGGCGCGACTCGAGCGCATCCGCGACGCGCACGGGGAGGAGGGCTGATGGCGAAGCCGAAGGGACAGCGGCAGTCGGTCGCGCTGCTGGTCGCGCTCATCCCGTACCTGTCCGCGGAGGGCAGCGTGACGGTCGCGCAGGCGGCCGCGCACTTCGACGTGTCGGAGCAGCGCATCCGCGAGGCCGTGCGGCTCATCTTCATGGCTGGCGTGCCGGACGGGTTCGGCGACTTCGACCGCTTCGACCTCAACATCGACGCCTTCGAGGATCACGACGTCATCGAGCTCGGCTATCGCCCTGCCCTCGACGGCGACGTCATCCGTCTCGCACCACGCGAGGTGGGCGCGATCCTCGCGGGCCTGCGGCTGATCATGGGCGTGCAGGGCGTCGACGACGACGCCGTCGCCTCGCTCGTGGAGCGGCTGCGGCGCGCGGCGGTGCCTGCCGCTGCGACGCTCGGCGTCGAGGCGCCCGTCGCCGACGGCGCGGCCCGCGCCGTGCGCGATGCGATCGAGCACCGGGTCGTCGTGCACCTCGACTACCGCAAGCCGGGCGCTCCGACCGAGCGCCGCACCGTCGCACCGACGGCGCTCGAGCTGCGCGACGGACAGGCGTACGTCGTGGGCTACGACCTCGACCGTGGCGCCGAGCGCCGGTTCCGCATCGACCGCACCGAGTCGGTCGCGCACGCCGACGTCGCCTTCCCCGACGCGGCGCTCGTGCCCGCCCGCGAGCGCATCGACCCCGACGAGACGATCGTCGTGCGCGCGACGCCTGCCGCGGCGGCCATGCTCGCCGACTACGCCGACGGCCCGTCGCGGCAGGACGGCGATCACGAGATCGTCGAGATCCGCGTGTGGAACGTCGACGCGGTGCTGCGCCAGGTCGCATCCCTCGGTGGCGACGCGGTGGTGCTGCGGCCGGCATCCGCGCGCGCCGCGCTGCGCCGCTTCGCCGAGGATGCGCTGCGCGCCGGCGACGGCGCTGCCGACGCATAGCCACGGCACAGCCGCCAGGCCCAGGTCGCGGCACGCGGGAGCCCTCGGCGCGGTAGTCTGGGACGACGACGAGAGGAAACGCTCATGGGCGGATTCGGCGCCAACCTGGCCTCCCACTGGTGGGTCATCCTCATCATCGTCGTGCTGATCTTCGGCGCGACGAGGCTCCCGATGCTCGCGAAGGGCGTGGGGGAGTCGATCAACATCTTCAAGCGCGAGGTCAAGAAGGATGCCTCGGCGGACGACGCCGAGACGACCACGACGTCGAGCGACGCGCGCGACTCGAAGTAGCGCATGGCCGTCACGGCCGGGGCCACGAAGCGCGGCAGGCGCACACGCGACGCCGAGGGGCGCATGCGCCTCGTCGAGCATCTGCGTGAGCTGCGCACGCGCTTCGTCATCTCGTTCGCCGCGATCGCCGTGCTCGGCATCGGCGGCTTCTTCCTCTCCGACTTCGTCCTCCAGCTGCTCGCCGCGCCCCTGGCGCCGCTGCAGGAGGAGCGCATCGTCGAGCTGAACTTCACGTTCATCACGCAGTCGTTCGACATCAAGATGCGCATCGGCCTGCTGGTCGGCGTCATCGCCGCGAGCCCCGTCTGGCTCTACCACGTGCTCGCGTTCCTGCTGCCGGGCCTGCACAAGAAGGAGCGCCGCTACGTGTGGGGCTTCCTGGCCTCCGCCGTGCCGCTGTTCCTCGGCGGCTGCGCCATGGGCTGGCTGCTGCTGCCGCGCATCGTGCAGCTCTTCGTCGGCTTCGCGCCGCAGGGCACGACGTCGGTGCTGTCGGCCCAGGAGTACTTCGACTTCTCGTTCAAGCTCGTCGTCGCCATCGGCCTCGGCTTCGTCGTGCCCGTCGTGATCGTCTTCCTCAACCTGGCAGGCGCCATCACGGGCCGGGCGATCCTCGCGGGCTGGCGATGGGCGGTGCTCGGCATCACGCTGTTCGCCGCGTGCGTGACCCCTGCGGGCGAGCTGCTGTCGATGTTCCTCATCGCAGGGCCCATCGTCGTGCTCTACTTCGCAGCCGGCGGCTTCGCCGTGCTCAACGACCGCCGTCGCGCGAAGCGGCTCGCCGCCGACGCGGCCGTCGGGCAGCCCGCGTGACGTACGTCGCCACCGAGGCCTTCGGCGCAGCGCTCCCGTTCGGCCTCGACCCGTTCCAGCGCCAGGCGTGCGAGCTCGTCGAGGACGGCAGCAGCGTGCTCGTCGCCGCCCCCACGGGGGCCGGCAAGACGATCGTCGCCGAGTTCGCCATCCACCTCACCCTCGCAGCCCCCACGGGTCGCGTCTTCTACACGACGCCCATGAAGGCGCTCTCGAACCAGAAGTTCCGCGAGCTGCAGGCGGTGTACGGCGACGACGCCGGGCTGCTCACCGGCGACACGTCGATCCGCGGCGACGCCCGCGTCGTCGTCATGACGACCGAGGTGCTGCGCAACATGCTCTACGAGGGGCGCGACCTCTCGGACCTCGAGCACGTGATCATGGACGAGGTCCACTACCTCGCCGACCGCTTCCGCGGCGCCGTGTGGGAGGAGGTCATCATCCACCTCCCGAGCCACGTGCGCATGGTGTCGCTGTCTGCGACGGTGTCGAACGCCGAGGAGTTCGGCGCCTGGCTGCAGGCGGTGCGCGGCGAGACGAGCATCGTCGTCAGCGAGCACCGCCCCGTGCCGCTCGACGCGCACGTGCTCGTGCGCGGCTCGCTCGTCGACCTCTTCGACTCGCGCGGCGACGCCGAGAGCCACCGTCCCAGCCGCGAGCTCGTCGAGCGCACGCGCGGCAGCGACGGCTCCGCCGGCCACGGGCACCGTGACCGTGGCGGCCACAACCGGCACGTGCGTCGCGGTCAGTCCGGCAGGAAGGGCCAGCGTCGCGGCGCAGACGTCCGCGACTCGTCGTCCTGGCGCGGCGGAGCCCAGCAGCGCCGGCTCGACCGCGTCGCGCTCGTCGACCTGCTCGACGAGGCGTCGATGCTGCCCGCCATCTGCTTCATCTTCTCCCGCAAGGGATGCGACGCCGCCGTCGAGCAGGTCGTGCGAGGTGGGGCGACGCTCACGACCGCCGAGGAGCGCGGCGAGATCCGCGCGCTCGTCGAGGAGCGCACGCGCAGGCTCGACGAGTCCGACCTCGCGGTGCTCGGCTACTGGGAGTGGCTCGACGGGCTGGAGCGCGGCGTCGCCGCGCACCACGCCGGCCTCCTGCCGGTGTTCAAGGAGATCGTCGAGGAGCTGTTCCAACGGCGACTCCTGCGGGTCGTGTTCGCGACCGAGACGCTCGCGCTCGGCATCAACATGCCGGCCCGCACCGTCGTGCTCGAGCGGCTCGAGAAGTTCAACGGCGAGGCGCGCGTGCGCATCACGCCCGGCGAGTACACGCAGCTCACGGGTCGTGCAGGCAGACGCGGCATCGACACCGAGGGGCACGCCGTCGTCGTCTGGTCCGGCGACGAGACGCCGCAGGAGATCGCGAACCTCGCCTCGAGGCGCTCGTATCCGCTGCACTCGAGCTTCCGGCCGACGTACAACATGGCCGTGAACCTCATCGACCGCTTCGGCGTCGACCGCACGCGCGGGGTGCTCGAGACGTCGTTCGCGCAGTTCCAGGCCGATCGCTCCGTCGTGCAGCTCGCGAGGAAGGTCGTCGAGCAGCGCACGAGCCTCGACGGCTATGCGGAGGCGATGACGTGCCACATGGGCGACTTCACGGCCTACGCGGCGCTGCGCCGCGAGTCGAGCGACCTCGAACGCGAGGCGCAGCGCGCCGGGCTCGGCCACGGCGAGCGCGAACGGGTGCAGGAGCGGCTGCGCGACCTGCGTGCGCTCATGCGCTCGCATCCCTGCCACGCGTGCCCCGACCGCGAGCAGCACGCACGGTGGGGGGAGCGCTACTGGCGGCTGCGCCGGGAGGTCGACCAGGTCGATCGGCAGATCTCCCGCCGCACGGGGCAGGTCGCGCAGCAGTTCGACCGCATCTGCGACGTGCTGCGCAGCCTCGAGTACGTGGTCCGTGGCGATGACGGCGACGAGGTCGTGACGGCATCGGGCGAGACGCTGCGCCGCATCTACGGCGAACGCGACCTGCTGGTCGCCGAGTCGTTGCGCCGCGGACTGTGGACGCGCCTCGACGCCGCCGATCTCGCCGCGCTCGTGTGCGCCCTCGTGTTCGAGCCGCGGCGCGGCGAGCAGGCCTCCGAGCGCCATCTGCCAGGCGGCCCGTTCCGCGACGCGCTCGCAGCGACCTCCACGCTGTGGGCCGAGCTCGACGACCTCGAGCGGTCGAAGCGGCTGCCGGGCAGCGAGCCACCGCAGACCGGTCTGTCGGTCGCGATGCATCGATGGGCGCGCGGTGCGCACCTCGACGTCGTGCTGCGCGACACCGACCTCGCCGCCGGCGACTTCGTGCGCTGGGTGCGTCAGACGGTCGACGTGCTCGAGCAGCTGCAGGACGTGGGCTCCGCCCGCATCCGCCGCACGGCGCGCGACGCGGTCGAGCGCATCCGACGCGGCGTCGCCGACCTCGGGCAGGAGCCGCTGTGATGGTGATGGCGCCGTGAGGCCGATGCGCATGCGCGCGCCGCTGCCGGTGTGGGGCTCGCTGCTCGCGAGCGTCGGCGGCGCGGTGCTGCTCGTGCTGTCGTTCCAGCCGTTCGACTGGTGGCCGCTCGTGCTGCCCGGCGTCGCGCTCGCGCTCGTCGCGCTTCGGGGCAGGCGAACGTGGGCCGCCTTCGGCATCGGCACGCTCACGGGCGCCGTCTTCTTCTTCGCGCACATCCAGTGGATCACCGTCTATCTCGGGCCCGTGCCGCTCGTGGGACTCGCGGGCCTCATGGCGCTGTGGTGGGGGCTCGGCGGCATGCTGCTTGCGCTCGCGTGGCGGCTGGGGGAGCGGTCGCACAGCCCGCTGGCACGGCTCGTGGGGATGCCGGCGCTGCTCGCAGGCATCTGGATGCTGCGCGAGTCGCTCTCGTCGACCGTGCCGTGGGGCGGGTTCTCGTGGGGCAGGCTCGCGTACTCGCAGGCCTCGAGCCCCATCGGCGACGCGGTGTCGTGGGTCGGCGCGCCCGGCCTCACCTTCCTCATCGCCTTCGTCGCAGCGCTCGGCGCATGCCTGACGCTCGCGCGCACGATGCTCGTGCGGCGCCGGGTGACGATCGCGGCCGCGGCGGCCGTGCTGCTCGTCGCGATCCCCGCCTTCCCCGTCGAGCAGTCGGGCGAGGTGCGCATCGGCGCCGTGCAGGGCGACAGCGAGGCGGGTCTGCTCGCCCAGTACCAGCGGGGCGACATCATCCGTCAGCACGCCGCGGCGACCGAGCTGCTGGGCGGCGAGCAGATGGATCTGCTCGTGTGGCCGGAGAACGCCGGCGAGCAGCAGCCGCAGGACCAGCCGGGCTCCGTCGCGATCCTCGACGACGTCCAGGAGCGGGTCGATGCGCCCATCGTGCTCGGCGCAGTGACGTACGAGGGCGAGGGTGACGACGTCGACGCCTACAACTCGCTGCTGCTGTGGGACGAGGGGGTGCAGGCCGACTACCACAAGCGCCACCCCGTGCCGTTCGCCGAGTACCTGCCCGAGCGGGACTTCTTCGCACCGATCCTCGATGCGCTCGGCTTCCTCGACCTCATCCCGCGCGACTACTCGCTCGACCCGACGAGCGCGAACGCGTTCGACGTCGACGGGGTGTCGTACGGGCTCGCGATCTGCTTCGACATCATCGACGACGCGCTCGTGCGCGAGATGGTCGTCGACCACGGGGCGCAGCTCATCCTGGCGCCCACGAACAACGCCGACTTCGGCGAGGGGTCGTGGGAGAACGTGCAGCAGCTCGCGATCGCGCAGCTGCGCGCCCAGGAGGCAGGCAGGGCACTCGTGAACATCTCGACCGTCGGCACGAGCGCCATGGTCCTGCCCGACGGCACGATGGTCGATAGGCTGCCGCAGTACGAGCCTGGAGCCATGATCGAGACCTTGCCGCTGAGCGACACCGTGACGCCCGCGATGGCCGCCGGTGCAGCGATCGAGCGTGCGATCGCGATCGCGGCGCTCGGGGCGCTGCTGGGCCTCGCCATCGTGAGGAGGCGGCGTGCCTAGCGCCCTGGTGATCGTGCCCACCTTCGACGAGATCGACAGCCTCGAGCGGACGATCGGTCGGCTGCGGCAGAGCGTGCCGCATGCCCGCGTGCTCGTCGTCGACGACGCGAGCCCCGACGGCACCGGAGCGCTCGCCGACCGCCTCGCCGATGGCGACGAGGGCATCGAGGTGCTGCACCGAACCGCCCGGGGGTACGGCTCGGCGGTGCGCGAGGGCTTCGCCCGCGGCCTCGCCGCCGGCGTCGACGCGATCGCCGTCATCGACGCCGACGGCTCGTACGACGTCACGCTGCTGGGCGAGATGCTCGACGCGATCGCGGAGGACGTCGACCTCGTCATCGCCTCCCGGTGGGTGCCAGGCGGCGATGTGCGCGCCATGGCGGGTCGGAGGCGCGTGCTGTCGCGGGCAGGCAACCGCTACGCACGCACGCTGCTGGGCACCGACGTGCAGGACCTAACCTCGACGTTCCGCGTCTACTCGACGCGCGTGCTGCGTCGCATGCCGATCGACCGCATGCGATCGGACTCGATCGCGTTCCAGATCGAGCTCGCCGTCCGCGTCGCGCAGGAGGGTGGTCGCATCGTCGAGATGCCGGTGCAGTTCACCGAGCGCGCCGTCGGCACGTCGAAGACCGACGTCGGCATGATGCTCGACACGCTGCGACGCGTGAGCCTCTGGGGTGCGCGCGGCATCCGTGCACGGCCGCGCAGCCGCAAGGCGTAGGCGCTCGCAGATCGCCGCGGGCCGGCGTCGAGGGCGCCTTCAGTCGAGGCAGTACTCGTTGCCCTCGGGATCCTGCATGACGATGAAGCCGAGGGAGAGCGGCGCCTCGGGCTCGTGCCTGCGCACACGCGTGGCTCCGAGCCCCACGTGCCGCTCGCACTCGGCTTCGAGCGCGGCCATGCGCTCGGCCGCGGGCACGCCAGCGGCGGCCCGGAGGTCGAGATGGAGTCGGTTCTTCGCCGTCTTGCCCTCGGGCACCTGCTGGAAGAACAGCCTCGGCCGCGCGCCGTCGGGGTCTTCGAGCGCCGACGACGCGTTGCGCTGCTCGACGGGCACCCCCATGCGCTCGAGGAACGCCTCCCACGCGTCGAGGGGCTGCTCGCCGTGCGCCAGCTCGACGCCGGGCGGCGGCGGGTGCACGTAGCCGAGCGCATCACGCCAGAACGTGGAGAGCGTCTTCGGGTCGTGGGCGTCGAACGTCACCTGGAATTCGATGGTCATGGCATCCTCCTCGTCGCGTGCCCGCAACGGTAGCCGCGTCCACGGACACGCGATCGCGAGCGTCGCGGGGGGCCTCAGCGCAGCGTCGCCACGGCGAGGTCGGCGCGATCGGTGACGATGCCGTCGACCCCGAGCGCGACGAGCCTGCGCATGTCGTCGGGGGCGTTCACCGTCCACACGTGCACCTCGACGCCCGCGTCGTGGAAGGCGGCGACGGAGCGGGCGTCGACGATGCGCAGCCGACCATGCCGCTCGGGCACCTGCACGGCGTCGATGCCCGCGAGCGCTCGGTGCAGCGCCCTGCGGCGCCGCAGCCGCACGGCGACGAGCGCTCGGACGATGATGGCGCGCGACGCGCTCGTGGCGACGCCTGGCAGCGCGGAGACCGCTCGCGCTCGCGTGGCCTCGTCGAACGACGTCACGAGCACGCGGCCGACGGCGTCGGCATCGAGGATGGCGCGGACGGCGGGGGCGACGGCCTCCGGCACCTTGAGGTCGAGGTTCCACCGCACGTGCGGCAGCGCCTCCATGGCCTCGGCGAGCGTCGGCACGCCGTGCCCGTCGCCCAGGTCGATCGCCTGCAGCTCCGCGAGCGATGCATCGGCCACCCGCAGCGGCGAGCCCGCGACGCGATCGAGGCTCTCGTCGTGGTGCAGCATGGCGACGCCGTCGGCGCTCACGCGCACGTCGGACTCGACGTGGGTGGCGCCGACGGCGTCGGCGGTGCGGAATGCCGCGAGCGTGTTCTCGGGGGCCTCGACGCCAAGCCCGCGATGAGCGAGGATGCGCGGCCGAGGCCCCTCGAGGAACGTCACTGCTGCGGCGGGACCGGCGGCTGCTGCTGCGGGGGAGCGGGCGGCGACGGCTGCTGCGGCGCGGGCGGCTGCGGTGCCTGACCCGGCACCTCCTGCTCCGCCTCGCGCACCGAGTCGAGCGCATCCTCGAGACCCACGCCCGGCGTCTCGTCGGCGAACGACGTCGACGACGAGATCGTGGTCGTCTCGCCAGCGCCCTGCGGGTCGATGCCCGAGTCCCGGAGGGTGTCGGCGATCGACGGCACCGAGACGTCGCTCACCGAGTCGGGCTCGAACGTCTCGTCGAGGATCGAGGCGCCCTGGTCGTCGGAGAAGGTCTTCGTCGCCTGGAACGGCACCTCCGCCTTGCCCTGGAAGAAGCCCTTGCCGATCTCCTGCAGCGCGTCGGTGAGCTCGGACGGGATGATCCAGAGCTTGTTCGCGTCGCCCTCCGCCAGCTTCGGCAGCGTCTGGAGGTACTGGTAGGCGAGCAGCTTGTTGTCGGCGTCGCCGGCGTGGATGGCCGCGAACACGCGCTCGATGGCCTCCGACTCACCCTTTGCGAGCACGACCTGCGCCTCGGCGTCACCCTTTGCACGGAGCACCTGCGACTTCGCGTCACCCTCCGCGCGGAGGATCGTCGACTGTCGCGAACCCTCTGCCTCGAGGATCTGCGACTGCTTGAGGCCCTCTGCCGTGAGGATGGCGGCGCGACGCTCGCGCTCGGCGCGCATCTGCTTCTCCATCGGCTCGAGGATCGAGGGGGGCGGGTCGATCGACTTGAGCTCGACTCGCGTGACCTTGATGCCCCACTTGCCGGTGGCCTGGTCGAGCACGGCGCGCAGCTGCGAGTTGATGACGTCGCGGCTCGTGAGCGCCTCCTCGAGGTTCATCGAGCCGACCACGTTGCGCAGCGTCGTCGCGGTGAGCTGCTCGACGGCCGACAGGTAGTCGGCGATCTCGTACGTCGCCGAGCGCGGGTCGTTGACCTGGAAGAACACGACGGTGTCCATCGCGACGTTCAGGTTGTCCTCGGTGATGACGGACAGCGGCGGGAAGGTGCGCACCTGCTCGCGCATGTCCACGCTGTAGGCGAGACGGTCGATGACCGGCACGAGGATGTTGAGGCCGGGGCCGAGCACGCGGTGGAAGCGGCCGAGGCGCTCCACGATGCCCGTGAATCCCTGCTTGATGATGCGGATCGACCTGGCGATGATCACGATGACGACGATCAGGACGATCGCGACGATGATCAGCAGCAGGACTGGGCCGAAGAGGTCCATGTCGTGCGTCTCCTAGCGGTTCGGGTTCAGGTTCGGTGGGGTCAGCGCTCTGCGGGCACGACGACGACCGTCGCACCCTCGATGGCGGTGACGACGACGCGCTCGCCGACGTCGAGGTCGCGCGGGCGCGTCACGGGGGAGAGGCGCGCCGACCAGGTCTCGCCGTTCGCGAGGGTCACCTCGCCCGCGAGCCGCACGAACTGGTTCGTGACCTCGCCCGCGAGACCGACGATCGCGTCGACGTTCGTGCGCGCGCTCTGCCCGGATCGGTGGATGCGGTTGAGCAGCGACGGTCGCACGAGGAAGAGGAACATCGCGGCCGCGATCGCCGCGATGATGACCTGCGCCCAGAGCGGGAGGCCCGTGAGGCTCGCGACGAGTCCCACGAGGGAGCCGAGCCCGAGCATGAGGAAGGTGAGCTCGAGCGTGATGAGCTCGATGACGAGGCAGATGAGCGCGATGGCGAGCCACCCGACCCACGCCCACATCAAGATGTCCATCGCGCCTCCTGAGGCCACCCTACCGATCGCATCCGCGCGCTGCCTGGGTGCCGCATCACGCATCGACTGCACGGGGTGCGCACCCCGGCGGCGGTAGGGTCGAAGGTCGAGAACGAAGGAGCACTCGTGGAGAACCCGCTGCAGCCTGCATCGCTCGCAGGCAAGGCCGCGCTCGTCACCGGATCGAGCCGTGGCATCGGCGCCGCGACCGTCGGCTACCTCGCCGGCGCAGGTGCCGACGTCGTCGTCAACTACCGCAACAAGGCACCGCGCGCAGAGAAGGTCGCGGCAGCCGCGCGCGAGGCAGGCGTGCAGGCGCTCGTCGTGCAGGCCGACCTCACCGAGCCTGCGAACGTCGAGGCGATGTTCCAGGCCGCGAAGGACGCCTACGGCGGCCTCGACGTGCTCGTCATGAACGCCTCGGGCGGCATGGAGGCGAGCCTCGGCGAGGACTACGCCATGCGCCTCAACCGCGATGCGCAGGTCGCGCTGCTCGACGCCGCGATCCCCGTGCTGCGCGAGGGTGCGCGCGTCGTGTTCGTCACGAGCCACCAGGCCCACTTCATCCGCACCGTGCCGACGATGCCCGAGTACGAGGCCGTCGCGCTGTCGAAGCGCGCTGGCGAAGATGCCCTGCGCGACCGGATCATCGCGCTGAAGGCGCGTGGCATCGACCTCGTCGTCGTCTCCGGCGACATGATCGAGGGCACCATCACCGCGACGCTGCTCGAGCGCGCGAACCCTGGCGCGATCGCGGGCCGCCGCGAGGAGGCCGGACGGCTCTACGACGTCGACGAGTTCGCCGCCGAGGTCGCACGAGCCGTCGTCGACCCCGTGCCGCACGACCACACGAGGCTCGTGGGCGACGTCTCCGGATTCCAGGCGAGCGCCTGATGCGCGCCACCGACATCGAGCTCCTCGTCGAGCTGTCGCGACCGGCCGTCCACCCCGATGGGTCGTGGGCGGTCGTCGCCGCATCCCGGCCGTCGATCGCCGCCAACCGAGGCGTCGGCCAGCTGTGGCGCATCTCGCTCGCCGACGGCTCGCGCGTGCGCCTCACGCAGGGCGTCGCCGATGCAGCGCCGCAGCTGACCCCCGACGGCACGCGCATCCTGTTCCTGCGCGCCGACGCCAAGGACCGCACGCAGGTGTGGGTCATGCCGGCGGGTGGCGGCGAGCCCGTGCAGACGACGGATGCGCCAGGCGGCGTCACCGGCTTCCGCATCTCGCCGGACGGCGCACGGCTCGCGCTGACCGTGCGCGACGTCGAGCCCGGCCGCGGTCGCACCGTCGAGGGGCTCACGGCCGACGCGCAGTCGCCGCGCCGCATCGTCGACCTGCACGCGCAGCGCAACGGCGTCGGCTACCGCATCGACGCGCACAGCCGCGTCGCCGTCGCGTCGATCCTCGACGCCGGGGCCGAGCCCGTCTACGAGCGTGCCGCCACGCCCGCGGATGCAGGCGACCAGGAGGCGCCGAAGCCCGCCTCGCGCATCCCCGAGGCGAGGGTGCTCACCTCCGGCGACGTCGACCACGTCGGCGCCGTCTGGAGCGCCGACGGCACCGAGGTGCTCGCGATCCGCGACGACCACGGCGCCGCCACGGACCTGCGTGGCGTCGTCGTCGCGATCCCCGCGGACGGCGGCGACGAGCGCGAGGTGCTCGGCAGGAGCCATGACCTGTCGATCGGCGAGATCCTCGCCGATGCGCACGGGATCTGGGTCGTCGCCCAGCACGTCGGTGCGTCCGGCATCGACTTCGTCGCCCGCAACGCCGCCCTCTACCGCGTCGTCGGCGACGTCGTCGATCGTCGCACCGACGACGAGACGATCGACCTCTCCGAGGGCCACCTCACGCTCGTCGACGACGGCGTGCTCGTGCAGGACCGCACGCGCGGACGCGTGCAGGTGCTCCACGTGGGCGCCGATGGCGTCACGCGTCGCACGACCGACGCGACCGAGGCCACGGGCGTCGCCGCCGCCGGCGGCACGATCGTCGTCACCGTGCAGACGCCGACGTCATTCGGCGAGCTCGGCGTCGTCGAGGCCGACGGCACCGTGCGCATCCTCACCGACTTCGGCGCCGACCTGCAGGCCGCAGGGCTCGTGGTGCCCGTCGAGCACGACCTCGTCGTGCGCGACGGGGAGCGCGTGCACGGCTGGGTGTGGCTGCCGGAGGGCGAGGGCCCGCACCCGGTGCTGCTCAACATTCACGGCGGACCGTTCGCCCAGTACGGCGTGCACGTGTTCGACGAGGCGCAGGTCGCCGTCGATGCCGGCTACGCCGTCGTGCAGTGCAACCCGCGCGGCTCGGCCGGCTACGGCCAGGCGCACGGCCGATCCATCCGGCAGCGGATGGGCACGGTCGACCTGCACGACGTGCTCGACTTCCTCGACGGCGCGCTCGCTGCGCATCCGCAGCTCGACGCCGACCGGGTCGGCATCATGGGCGGCTCGTACGGCGGGTACCTGACGGCGTGGACCATCGCGCACGACCACCGCTTCCGCGCGGCGATCGTCGAGCGCGGCTTCCTCGACCCCGACGCGTTCGTCGGCACGAGCGACATCGGATCGTTCTTCGGCGACGAGTACGTCGGCACCGATCCCGACCTCGTGCGCTCGCAGAGCCCCATGGCGGTCGTGTCGCAGGTGACGACGCCCACCCTCGTCGTGCACTCGGAGCGCGACCTGCGCTGCCCGCTCGAGCAGGCGCAGCGCTACTTCGCGGCGCTGCACCGGCAGGGCACCGAGTCGGAGCTGCTCGTCTTCCCCGGGGAGGACCACGAGCTCACGCGCTCCGGTCAGCCGCGGCACCGCGTCGAGCGCTTCGAGGCCGTGCTCGAGTGGTTCGGCAGGCACATCCCCGCCTGATCGGTCGCGACTCGCCGGCCGCGCTCCACTCGGAGATGCGTTTCGCAGGCGATCCGGGGGTGCCGAGGGAAGATACCCCTCGAGCACCCCTCATCGCCTGCGAGACGCGATCCTGGCCGGTGCTTCGCCGGTGCGTCAGCGCGTGCGCGCCTCCGCCCGCTCGCGCATGCCCGACTCGTCGTCGAGCCAGTTCTGACCCTTGTTGCGCAGGAACACGACGTAGACGACGAGCGAGCCGGCGATCGCGATCGTGACGTAGCCGATGAACAGCGGCACCTGGCCGGCCCCGTTCGCGGCGGTGAACAGCAGGGGAGCGGTGCCGCCGAAGAGCGAGTTCGCCATCGCGTAGCCGAACCCGACGCCGAGCGCGCGGATGTGGGTCGGGAACAGCTCCGCCTTCACGACCGCGTTGATCGACGTGTAGCCGGTGAGGATCACGAAGCCGCCCACGAGGATCGCGAACGCAGCGACAGGGCTCGTCTGCTGCGGCAGGAACGTGATGAGGAACCACGTGTAGAGCACGCCGCCGATGCCGAAGAACACCAGGAGCGTCTTGCGGCCGACGATGTCGGAGAGCCAGCCGCCCAGCGGCTGCAGCAGCATGAGGATCGTGAGCGCGATGAGGTTGATGACGGTGCCCGTCACGACGTCGTCGCCCGCGAACGCCGCCTTGACGATGTTGGGTCCGTTGACCGAGTAGGTGTAGAACGCGACGGTGCCGCCCATCGTGACGAGGAAGCACAGCAGCAGCGGACGCCACTGCACGACGAGCAGCTCGCGCATCGAGCCCGACTGCTTCGAGGCCCCCGTGCGCACCGCGTCGATCGCGTCGGAGGTGAGCGACTCGTCCATCGTGCGTCGCAGCCAGAACACGACGATCGCGGCGACGCCGCCGATGCCGAACGCCACGCGCCAGCCCCACGACGAGATGGCCTCGTCGGAGAGCGTCAGCACCATGATGAGCAGCGTCGCCTGGGCGAGCACGTGGCCGCCCACGAGGGTCACGTAGTGGAACGACGACAGGAAGCCGCGCCTGCCGGGGATCGCCGCCTCCGACATGTACGTCGCCGACGTGCCGTACTCGCCGCCGGTCGCGAAGCCCTGCGCGAGGCGGCAGAGGATGAGGATGATGGCGGAGCCCGCTCCGATGACGGCGGCGGTGGGCGTGATGGCGATGACGAACGAGCACGCCGCCATGAGCGACACCGACACCGTGAGGGCGAAGCGGCGACCGCGACGGTCGGCGAGGCGGCCGAAGAACCAGGATCCGACGGGCCGCATGAGGAACGTCACGGCGAAGATCGCCCAGATGAAGATGCCGGTGCCCTCCTGCCCCTCGGAGAAGAACTGCGACTCGAAGTAGGTGGCGAAGACCGAGTAGACGTAGACGTCGAACCACTCGACGAGGTTGCCCGCCGAGCCCTTCAGCGTGTTGGAGACGGACCTTCGAAGGCTGACGGGTGCGTGGGTCGTCGTCGACATGGTCATCGAACCTACACAGGTTCGGCTGCCGCGGTCGGCCCGTAGGATCGGGCTGTGGACGCTCTCGCCGTTGACCAGCTGCCCGTGACCGCGACCGAGATCGCCTCGTGGGTCATCGCGGCGGTGGCGGCAGCCATCGTCGTCGTGGGAGCGATCGTGCTGCTCGTGTCGCGCAGGCGCCGTGCGGCCGAGGCCGCCGCCGCGTCGGAAGCCGCCGGCTCGGACGCTGCCGCCGAGGGCGACGCGACGCCGGGCGACTCCCGCGATGCCTGATCGACGGGGCGTGCGCCGCACGGCGCGAGTCCTCTGCGTCGACGAGACCGGCGCCGCGCTCCTGCTGCAGACCAGGTGGGACGGCGACGTCGCGCCGCCGCGCTGGCTGACGCCGGGCGGCGGCATCGAGGGTGACGAGACCGAGCGCGAGGCTGCGATCCGCGAGCTGTTCGAGGAGACGGGCAGGCGCGTCGGCGACGACGACCTCGTCGGGCCCATCGGGCACGTGCGCGTGCCGCATCCCGACGGCCACCCGTACGTCGCGACCGACGCGGTGACGTTCCTGTGGCGGTGCGAGCGCTTCGCGCCGGGCGACGAGCACCGCATGGACGACGAGGTCGACGACATCCTCGGCCACCGGTGGTGGACCGCCGACGAGATCCGCGCCTCCGACGAGGTCTTCAGCGACGAGGACGTGCTCGCGCAGCTCGACCGGCTCGCGGGGGGCGACCCGCAGCCTGGCGATGCCGTGCGCGTCGAGGGCGTGAAGTGGAACGGCAAGCCGCACTGGCGCTACGACGCGCGCGTGCTGGGCACCGACGAGCACGGGCTGTGGATCGGCGTCGACGCGGGCACGACCGTGCAGAAGGGCTGGCGCAAGGAGTACCTCTCCGGCCACTCGTTCGTGCGGCTCGTGCCGCCGACGACCGTGGCATGGGCCGACGGCACGTGGATGCTGCCCGGCTGGTGGGATCGGGCCGACGTCGACGCGTACGTCGACGTGTCGACGCCCCCAACCGTGCGGCGCGGCCCCGACGGCTGGATCGTCGAGTACGTCGACCTCGACCTCGACCTCGTGGTGCCGGCGAGCGGCCTCGCGCCGTGGCTCGACGACGAGGACGAGTTCGCCGCGAGATCCGTCAGCCACGGCTGGCCCGCGTGGCTCGTCGCGCACGCGCGGCAGACGGCCGACGACCTGCTCGTACGCTCGTCGAGCGCGCCCGCGGTGGCGATGGAGGCCGGCCACGCGTGGCTCCAGGCGCAGCTCGCGAGCGAGGCGGGCGCCTCCTAGCGCTGCACCTCGCGCTCCGCCGTCTCGACGAGCGCCTGCCGGTGGCCGTCGCGCACGCCGTCGGCGGCGAGCCCCTCGAGCACCGCCGCGTGCACGCGGACGACGCCGTCCTCGGAGATGAGACCGAGGCCCTCTGCGATGCGCGCGGCGCCCGAGTAGGTCTGGAACGTCGAGATGCCCTGCCGGTCCCACCTGCGGCGCCTGCCGGCATCGACGTTCGTCACGTCGTGGATGAGCACGCGCGCCACGAAGTCGGGAGCCCTCGCGACCATCGCGGCACCCACCTGCGGGTCTGCCTGTCCGGAGTCGCCGACGAAGAGGTAGCGGCACTCGGGGAAGAGCTGCCGCTCGTGCTCGAAGTTCTGCAGCTTGCGCGCCGCGATCGACGCCTTCGTCGCGATGTTGAGGAACGAGCCGCCCAGCACGGCGTGCGGCGGGAGCCCCAACGGTGCGAGGGCGTCGCGCGTGTACTGCTCGATGAGCGCGCGCGGGCCCTCCGGCCGCGCGGTGACGAACGTGAGGTCGCCAGGGCGCCCGGGCTCTGCGGCGGCGCCGTGGTCGAGCTCCGACAGGAACGCGACGACGCCGGGGTAGACGGTGCCGCGGGCGAAGCGCCGGTCGTGCAGCATCGACTTCACCGTGTCGTCGATGTCGCTCAGGATGCGCAGCTCGTGCTGCGCGAGGCTGCGCGCCTCCTCGCGGATGCGTCGCAGCACGTGGCGGCGATCGGTGAAGGTGAGTCGCTCGAAGACGACGTGCTCGAGGTCGTGCCTGTCGCCGGTGGCGTTCAGGCGGTACTTGAAGTCGCGGAAGTCCTCGCCGGCGAGCGAGTCGAACACGCCGCGGATCGCGCCCGAGAAGGTCGCGCGATGGCGCAGCGAGCGCAGTGCGTGCACGACGTCGGCGAGCATCGACGCGGGCAGGTCCTCCGCCCGGTCGAGGCACAGCAGCGCCGCGAGCTCCTGCCTGCGGTCGCGGGTGAGGAACGGGCCGTCGAACGCGCGCATGAGCCGGTCGAGGTCGAAGCCCGCGAGCACGGCATCGAGCCGCTCGGCCTCGCCGAGGGTCGTGAGGATGCGGGTGCGGGGGTCGTTCATCGGGAGCCTCCTGGTCGGCGCACGAGCAGCACGCCGGGGTCGATCCATGCGTCGAGCGTCGTGATGCGACCGAGCGCGTCGCCGTCGATCTGCACGGGGATGCGGTCGGCCTCGAGATGCACGCGGCGGGCGGGACGGTGCGACAGCACGCCCTCCGCGCGCGCGAGGCCCATCCCCGCTGCGGCGATGCGACCCCAGTGCAGGATGCGCTTCGGCGAGACGGCGGCGACGTGGAGCAGGCCGTCGTCCGGTCGCGTGCCGGGCACGACGCGCAGCCCGAGCGTGATCCGTGCCGTGTTGTGCACGAGCACCGTCCACGCCTGCGTGCGCATCGTCGGGCCGTCGTCGAATCTCGCGCGCACCGCCAGCAGCGGATGCGCGAAGCGGCGCACGCCCGCCACGACGTACGCACCCCATCCGAGCCTGCGCTTGCGTGCGAGCGAGGCGGCCTCGACGGCGACGGCGTCGTTGCCGATGCCGACGACGACGAGGAACACCCGCGGCGGGTCGATGCGGCCGTCGGCGGTGAGCGCGACGCGGCCGAGGTCGGTGGGCAGGGCGGTGGCGCCGACGGCGATGGCCGCCGCCGCGTCGAGGTCGCGAAGCGGCAGGTCGAGGTTGCGGGCGAAGAGGTTCGCGGTGCCTGCTGGCATGATGCCCATCGGCACGCCCGTGCCCGCGAGCTGCTCGGCGACGTCGCGGATCGTGCCGTCGCCGCCGACGACGATCACGGCGTCCGCACCCTCGGCGAGGGCGCGCGCGGCGAGCACGTCTGCCCGGTCGTCGCCCGTCCACCGCACGTCGGTGGCGCCTGCCGACTCGAGCGCGCGCACGCCTCGCATCGATGCGCGCGCGATCGGGTTCGCGATGACGACCGGCACGCTGGAAGGCTAGTCCCGCTCGCCTGGGTGCCTGCGCAACGGGCCGCGCAGTGCCGTGTGGATGCCGGGGGCGGCTCGCAGCTGGCCGTAGCGTTGAGCGCGTGACCCATGCGAGCCAGCACCCCGCCACCGTCGCCGTCACGGCAGGCCGCCCCGCCGCCGAGTCGGATCAGCCGCTCAACGTGCCCGTGACCCTCGCGTCCGCGTTCATCGCAGGCGGCGACCTCGAGTACGCCCGCTTCCAGAACCCCACCTGGACCGCGCTCGAGGATGCGATCGGCGCGCTCGAGGGCGGCGACGCGCTCGCCTTCGCCTCCGGCATGGCAGCGGTCGCGGCCGTGCTCGACCAGGTGCCCGTCGGCGGGCGGGTCGTCGTGCCGCGTCACGCCTACCAGGGCGCGCTCGGCCTGCTCGAGCAGCACCGCGAGGCAGGGAGGATCGAGCCCGTGCACGTCGACGTGGAGGACGTCGACGCCGTGATCGCAGCGATCCCGGGCGCGGCGCTCGTCTGGATGGAGACGCCGACGAACCCGGCGCTCGAGGTCGCCGACCTCGCGCGCATCGTCGCGGCGGCGAAGGCCGCGGGCGTGCCCGTCGCGGTCGACAACACGTTCGCCACGCCGCTGCTGCAGCGGCCGCTCGACGACGGCGCCGACGTCGTCGTGCACTCGGCGACGAAGCTGCTCTCCGGCCACTCCGACGTCATCCTCGGCGCCGTCGTCACACGCGATGCCGCGTGGCTGCAGCGGCTGCACGGCAATCGATCGCTGCACGGCGCGATCCCCGGCCCGTTCGAGGCGTACCTCGTGCTGCGCGGGCTGCGCACGCTCGACGTGCGGCTCGAGCGTGCGCAGGCGACGGCGAAGGCCGTCGTCGCGGCGCTCGAGGCGCACCCCGACGTCGTGCGCGTGCGCTACCCGGGCTTCTCGACCGTCGTGTCGTTCGAGGTCGCCTCGGCGGAGCGCGCCGACCGCGTCGTCGGCGCGGTACGGCTCGCGCGGCACGCCACGAGCCTCGGCGGCGTCGAGACGACCCTCGAGCGTCGCAGGCGCTGGGCGAGCGAGTCGAAGAGCATCCCCGAGGGCCTCATCCGGCTGTCGGTCGGCATCGAGCACGCCGACGACGTCGTCGCCGACCTGCTGCAGGCGCTCGACGCCTGAGCGCGGGGGAGGGACGCGCCTCGCATCGCGCGAGGATGCTCCGGTCGGAGGTCGGTCCTAGGCTGAGCGACGCGCCACGCACACCGTGGCGCGCCTCCTCGAACCTCGGAGCACGATGAGCGCCGCACAGCATCCCGCCGACCGCCACGACCTCATCCGCGTGCTCGGCGCGCGCGAGAACAACCTGAAGGACGTCTCGCTCGACATCCCGAAGCGTCGCCTGACGGTGTTCACGGGCGTGTCGGGATCCGGCAAGTCGTCGCTCGTGTTCGGCACGATCGCCGCGGAGTCCAAGCGCATGATCGACGAGACGTACCCGGCGTTCGTGCAGGGCTTCATGCCGTCGCTCGCGAGGCCGGAGGTCGACCGGCTCGAGGGCCTCACCACGGCCATCATCGTCGATCAGGAGCGCCTGGGCTCCAACCCGCGCTCGACGGTCGGCACCGCGACCGATGTCAACGCCATGCTGCGCATCCTCTTCTCCCGCCTCGGCGACCCGCGCATCGGCTCGCCCAACGCGTTCTCGTTCAACGTGCCCAGCGTGCGCGTGCAGGGCTCGATGACGGTCGAGAAGGGCACCGCCACGCACGCGGTCGAGCAGGATCACACGATGCTCGGCGGCATGTGCCCCCGCTGCGAGGGCCTCGGCCGCGTCAACGACATCGACCTGTCGCAGCTGTTCGACGACTCGAAGTCGCTGCTCGAGGGCGCCATCACGGTGCCGAACTACACCGCAGACGGCTGGCTCGTGAAGATCTTCGTCGCCTCGGGGTTCGTGCCAGGCGACGTGCCCATCCGCGACCTCACCGAGCAGCAGCGGCACGACTTCCTGCACAAGGAGGCGACGAAGGTCAAGGTCGACTCGATGAACATGACCTACGAAGGGCTCGTGCCGAAGATCCAGAAGTCGATCCTGTCGAAGGACAAGGAGTCGATGCAGCCGCACATCCGGGCGTTCGTCGACCGCGCGGTGACGTTCCAGCCGTGCCCGGACTGCGATGGCACGCGGCTCGCAGCGCCTGCACGATCGGCGAAGGTCGCCGGCCTGTCGATCGCCGATGCGTGCAGCATGCAGATCTCGGACCTCGCCGCGTGGGTGCGCGGCATCGACGAGCCGACGGTCGCGCCGCTGCTGCAGTCGCTCGCGCAGACGCTCGACTCGTTCGTGTCGATCGGTCTCGGGTACCTGTCGCTCGATCGGCCATCGGGCACGCTCAGCGGGGGAGAGGCGCAGCGCACGAAGCTCATCCGACACCTCGGCTCCGCGCTCACCGACGTCACGTACGTCTTCGACGAGCCGACCATCGGCCTGCACCCGCACGACATCCAGCGCATGAACGACCTGCTGCAGCAGCTGCGCGACAAGGGCAACACCGTGCTGGTCGTCGAGCACAAGCCCGAGACGATCGCGATCGCCGACCACGTCGTCGACCTCGGCCCACGCGCGGGCTCGCACGGCGGCGAGATCCAGTTCGAGGGCTCCGTCGAGGCGCTGCGCGCCAGCGGCACCCTCACGGGTCGGCACCTCGACGACAGGGCGACGCTGAAGGATGCGGTGCGAGGGCGCACCGGCGTGCTCGAGGTGCGCGGCGCGTCGACCCACAACCTCAAGGACGTCGACGTCGACGTGCCGCTGGGCGTGCTGACGGTCGTGACTGGCGTCGCGGGCTCCGGCAAGTCGTCGCTCATCCACGGCTCCATCGCGGGGCGCGACGGCGTCGTGTCGATCGATCAGACGGCGATCCGCGGCTCGCGGCGTTCGAATCCCGCCACCTACACGGGGCTGCTGGAGCCCATCCGCAAGGCCTTCGCGAAGGCGAACGGCGTGAAGCCGGCGCTGTTCAGCGCGAACTCCGAGGGTGCGTGCCCGACGTGCAACGGCGCAGGCGTCATCTTCACCGACCTCGGACCGATGTCGACGGTGTCGACCACGTGCGAGGACTGCGGCGGCAAGCGCTTCATGGCGTCGGTGCTCGAGTACACGCTGGGCGGCAAGGACATCAGCGAGGTGCTCGCGCTGCCCATCGCCGAGGCGCATGCGTACTTCTCCGACGGCGAGGCGAGGACGCCGGCTGCCGTGGCGATCCTGTCGCGCCTCGACGACGTCGGCCTCGGCTACGTCACGCTCGGACAACCCCTCACGACCCTGTCGGGCGGCGAGCGGCAGCGCCTGAAGCTCGCGGTGCAGATGGCGGAGAGGCACGGTGGCGTCTACGTGCTCGACGAGCCCACGACGGGCCTGCACCTCGCCGACGTCGAGCAGCTGCTGGGCCTGCTCGATCGCCTCGTCGACTCTGGCAAGTCGGTCATCGTGATCGAGCACCATCAGGCGGTGATGGCGCATGCCGACTGGATCATCGACGTCGGGCCGGGGGCAGGCCACGACGGTGGCACGATCGTGTTCGAGGGCACGCCGGCCGAGCTCGTCGCGTCGCGGTCGACGATCACCGGCGAGCATCTGGCAGCGTACGTGGGAGCGTGAGTGACGTTCAGGATTCTCACAGGTTTGGGGGAGCGATGACCAGGTCTCGCAGTGCGAGGTCGGCATTCGTGCCGATCGCGATCACGTTCGGCCTGCTCACGCTCGTGTTCCTCCCGCTTGGCCAGCCGGTCTGGATCGTCTGCATGCCGATCGCGGCGACGTTCGCGATCCTCGCGATGCGCACCCGCGACGAGCACGAGGACGACGAGGACGAGCTGCTCGACGGCCCGAGATGATCTCCGGCTTCGCCCGCAGTGCGCTGCGTCGACGCATCTCGCGCGACGCGCGAGGGCTCGCGCCGTCGATCGAGCTGCCGTGGATGCCGCCGTGGGGTTCGGAGCTCGACCATGATCTCGTCGACCTGATCGCCGACGTGCACGTGCTGCAGGCGACCATCGCGGGTTCGCCGACGTGGGAGGACGACGAGCACGGCGACCGCCTGCGCGCGCGAGCGCTCGACGCCATGGACGAGCTGCGCACACGCCTCGGGGACCGCGGACTCCACGCGACGGCGCTCGCGGTGCGCGAGCTCGCAGCATCGCTGCGAGCGTGGGAGTCGCTCGCGCCGCGCCGGTGACCCCGCTCGGGCCTCACGGCGCAAAGCCGATAATGCACATTATGTCCGCTCGAAGTGTGTGGTGCCCCTCTCTCGCTCGTTTGGTATCGGCAGAGCCGTCCGCCGTACGTCAGCCAAGAGCACGCCCTGACCGCTTCTTCTTCACGTCGACGAGCTCAACGCGCGCCGCAGCGAGTCGGGCGAATGATGCATCCGATGCGTCATCCGATGCTGATGCTGACGTGGGTCAGTCGTCGATCTGAAGCACTTCATGGCGGTTCGCGTCGCGTGCGTCGAGCCCATGGCCCCGCAGAGCGTCACGCACAGCGCGGATGGTTGCCACGTCGGCGCCCAACGCGATCTCCTCTGTGTAGATCGGCGCGCCAATGAACCACGAACGGTCTTCGGGCCAGACCAGTGAGGGAAGGTCCCCGTGGTGTCGCAGGGCTGCGGCCGCCGAGAGCGGCCCGGACCACAGGTGGTACCTCCGATGCGGCAGGTCGAGCGGTGGCGCCGCAGGCCGCGCGACGCGACGACGTGCCATCTCCTCCTGGGCGCGAAGTAGAGCCTCCCGATCATTGGGGATCACGAACACCCCCATGCCATCTGCCGTACGCGGATCATCGCCGGAGTCGTACAGCCACCCCCATCCCTCCCAGAGCGCGACGTGAACCAGCTGCTCCCCTGTGCGGGATGCGAGCTCGTGCAGGAGTGCGTCCAGGACCGCGTAGTCGTCGCGACCTGCACTGCCGGCGTCCGAAGGAATCGACACAACCACGTGCGCCTCGTAGCCGGCCGGTACTGCATGGCCGAGCGTCGAACCGAACTCGTCCAGGAGAGGCGTGATCCATCCCCCTGCCTCGGGTCCGTCGTCCCAGGAGGCCCCTGCTGCGTCCAGATATCCGTCCACAGTTGGCACGCTACCGACCCGCCCAGTTGCGCAGTCAACCGTGCGCTGACCGTTCGCTTCCCCGACCACTGGGTGCTGCGGCGGTAGCCCGCGAGGTTGCTCGATGTTGCATCTGATGCATCAGACGATGAGCCCGACGACCGAGGGCCCTCGTTTCGGCCGATGCATGATTGGTGCAGATGTCCGGACGGGCGTCATCGAGATCGGAGCGCGCACCATGCCTGAGTTCATGCAGGGCGCCGTCGCCGGGGCGATGCTGGACGATCCGTCGGACTACCGCGGAGAGTCGGCCATTGCGGTACCGCTCACTGGCCGGTGGGCCAGCTTCTTCGAGGTTCCGCAGCCGGTGACGTCCCTCTCGGTCTTGAGCATCCTGACACCCTCAGCCGTTGCCTTGCTCGAGCAGCAGCAAGACCTTCGGCACTTGCAGCTCGGTGGCCGGAATCTCACAACGCTCGACGCCTTGAGCGGCCTGTCGCAGATCCAATCGCTGAACATCGTAGGCGTCCACGAGCTTGCGGACGTCAGTGCATTCGCCTCGCTGCCCAACGTGGAGCGACTGGCACTGCATGGGGTGACCGACACGCTGCAGTATCGACAGCTGGCGCAT
Organism: Agrococcus sp. AC640b; assembly: GCF_979255995.1. Lineage (NCBI taxonomy): Bacteria > Bacillati > Actinomycetota > Actinomycetes > Micrococcales > Microbacteriaceae > Agrococcus > Agrococcus sp. AC640b. The sequence goes on along the minus strand of NZ_CEEDMM010000012.1, from coordinate 19,103 downwards.
GCGACCTCACTGCGCGAGCTATGGCTCACGGCCGGTCCTCGCGATCTGAGCTGGATCGACGTCGAGGACTTGGATTGGATCTCGCGGTTGCAGGCGCTCGATCGCGTCGTGTTCATCGGCGTCCGCGTACGGAACAAGGACCTCTCACCGCTGGCTCGACTGCCCGTCCTGACCCGCCTGCATCTCCCGCAACGCCGCGAGTACGAGGCGCAGGTCGCGCGGCTCGCCTCGAGCAGCCCAGCATTCCGGGCCGAGGCAGCTCGGTTCGCTGAGAACGCTGCGGCCCTTCGCGCCTTGAAGCAGCAGCGAACGATCCCGTCGACGTGACGGCGCTGGCGCATCCGCGGGTTGACTGCCCGCGACGTCGGCAGCCAGCAGCTCACGACCTAGGTCGATATCCCCACTATCCAGTCGACGTTGGCAGTACCCCCTACCGATGTGCTTCATCAGGTGCTCCATGAGCCTCACCGCTCGTCGAGCATCGGGTTGGGATCGCTTCCCGAATCTCGTTGCTGCGGCCATGGACGGTGATCTCGCCGCTTGCAGCCTCTGCGACATGCTGGCGAGGTGCCCCTCGGGCTGGTCGCTCTCAAGGACGCTCGGCACGTCGATGACAATGTGTTGTCATAGACTGGTGCGATGCGGACTCCTCAGCACGACGAGCACGCTCCGCCGCTCCAGGACCTGATCCTGAGCGTGTTCCAGCTGGGCAACGTGCTGACTGCGTCGGGCGATCGACTCGTGGCCGACCTCGGATTGACGTCCGCGCGTTGGCAGGTCCTCGGCGCCGTCGCCGTCGGTCCCCCGCGGTCGGTCGCTTCGCTCGCGCGCGATCTCGAGGTCTCACGCCAGAACGTGCAGCGCATCGTGAACGACCTCGTGCGCGACGGCTTCGTCACGTTCGAGTCGAACCCGAGGCACCGCCGCGCACAGCTCGTGGTCATGACGACGCATGGGTCCGGCGTCATGGCGGCCGCCGCGACGCGCGCACGCCCGTGGGCCGAGCATGCCGGAGCGGCGCTGACTCCGGGCGACATCGACACTGCGCGACGGGTGCTGCACACCATCGGAGCAGCCGTGCAGGGCTACGACCATCACGAATCTCAGAGGAGCGCGCATGAACCGCCGTCCTGACCTCCCGCCGATGCTGAAGTACGGCAACGCACTGGTCAAGCTCGTCAACCGCCTCGGCATCGCTGCTGGCCCACCGCGCATCCTCACCGTGCCAGGACGCAAGAGCGGAGAGCCCAGGTCCACGCCGGTGTCGCTCGTCGCGCTCGACGGTTCCCGCTACGTGGTCGCTGGCCGACGCATGGAATGGGTCAAGAACGTCCGCGCCGCCGGCGAGGGCGAGCTCAAGCACGGTCGTGGTCGTGAACGCGTCACGTTCACCGAGCTCCCCGAGGAAGAGCGCGGGCCCATCTTGCGCGCCTACTGGCACCAGCACAGCCAGGGACGCAAGGTCGCCGCGCGCATCTTCGAGGTCGGCGAGAACGCCGGCCCGGACGACTTCGCAGCTGCAGCACCCCGCTGCGTCGCCTTCAAGGTCGATTCCGCGGGCGCCCATACTCGCTAGGGCTGCGCACTCCGCCGCGACCGGCCGGACGATCACGACCTCCGTCGACATCCCCGATGTCCAGTCGAAGCGAGTGCTGCTCCCCGATCGCACGTCGCTCCAGGTCGACGATCCCGCACACGTCGACATGATCGGCCAGCTCCGACGCTCTACGCGTCCTGGACTGAGCTGGCCGCCCCGCCCTCGGCGGCCAGGCGCGCTCGGACGTCTTCGACCTGGTGGGCCTGCACACCCAGTTCGAGCGGCCCTCGATCGGTCACCACATCGATGATGTGCAGGGCTGGATTCACCGACAGCACCTGCCGCTTCGAAGGTCGACGCTCCGACGGGGCACCAACCTCCTCGATGACGTAGTCGACGGCTTCGCCTGTCATGAAGCGGATCTGCGCCTTGTAGGCGTGGAAGCGCATGCGTCCGTGAGCCGCGTCGATGTACCCGTGGCGCCACCTGGTCTCTCCCGTTGGCCGAAGTGCGATCTCCAGCCGCTGGCCGAATGCCCTGCGTCCGAGGAGCAACCCGACTGCCACGGATCCCACCACGGCGACCACCGCGACCCCAGCGGCGATGAGCAGCGCAATCGGTGGTGCCCCGTCTGCGATGGAGAGCTGCACGACGATCAGGACCACGAGCCCGAGCACCAACCCGAGTGCTGGGCCGACCAGGCGAACGCCTTGTCCGCGGATCAACGGCGGCTTCTCACTCACAGATCTCTCCCTGGTAGCGGCGCAGAGCGCGTCCGAGGAACCTAGCGCGGCGTCCTGCACGTCGGACACGTGCAGCGCGCCCACGACCGGCATCCGAACGATCTGCTTGCCTCGAGCCACAGACCAGGGAGAACGGCACGCGCGTCGCTCGGCCTACGCTCATCGGATGAGTCCGCTTCTTCCCGGTTCGCGTGGAACGCAGCCCTGCCCGAACTGCGGCGCTCAGGTCGCCCAATCCGACCGGTATCCCGAGTACCTGTGCCACGACTGCGAGGATCGCGCAGTCGATGCGAACGGCGCACGCGTGGCTGGATCGAACGCATCGTTCGGCGGCGGGTTCGTGCTGCACTGGCCGAACGGCGAGCGCGAACCGCTCCCCTGCATCTCGGCGCGGGTGTGGGTCGATGGACGCGAGTGGGACTACTCCGAGGCACGATTCGGCGGAGTGCTGATCACGCCAGTGCGGAAGCGCTGACCGACGTGACGTGTGTGGAGCTCCCCGCTGCAGGCAGCGCAGCGCAGTCGAGTGGGCATGGCGCCTCGTGTGGCTCGCGCACATCGGATGCGTGGCTGCGATGCTGTGGTTCGGCACGATCGCCGACTTCGGAGACCTCGACTACCCGGAAGAGCGCGCGATGCGACCGGTGATCCCCTGCCTTCCATCGGCGGCACCGGTCGTCGCGGCCGTCGGTGCACTCGGCGTCCGCGCTCACGATCGCTCAGCCTCACGGCCAGCATCGAGCAGTGAGCTCACGACCTAGGTCGACGTCCCCGAGATCCAACCGTCGCAGGCACGCCACTCCCCCGGGTGCCGCAGCATCGTTCGCACCTTGCATCTCCCGGATCCCGCGTGTCCACGCCGGTCGACGGCACGAGTCGAGCAGCACACCGAGACTCCGTGCCACTGTTGCGACCGAAGCGAGAAGGAGGTCCCGGCGTGAGGCTGCTGCTCATCACCGCCGGTTCGCGAGGCGATGTCGAACCCTTCGTCGCGCTCGCGCGAGCTGCCGTCGCTGCCGGTCACGAGGTGCGGGTCGCTGCACCCGACAACGCGGGCGTGGCTGCGGACGGCCTCGACGTCGCCAGTCTCGGCGTCGACTTCACGGCGATGATCGAGGATCACGGGGTCTCGCTCGCGGCTGCGCTGCGCACCTACCGCACGAGGGTGCAGCCGATCATGCGAGGCGTGATCGTCGGTGCTGCGCAGGCGGCGCTCGCATTCCGACCGGACGTGATCGTCGCGCACCCGAAGATCCTGTCGGCACCGCTCATCGCCCGCGCGCTGCAGATCCCCCACATCCTGGTCGAGATGGTCCCGGCCGTCACGCCGACGCGAGCGTTCCCCGCCGCAGGCACGATCACGACCGGATTCGCACCGATCAACCGGCTCACCTACCGTGCCGCGTCGAGCGCCGCATCGATGTTCTCGGACGCGCTCGACGAAGCCGCACGCATGCTCGGCACGCGGCGCAGCCGGCCCATGCCACCACCGGCCGCGACGTTGCTGCCCATCAGCCCTGCGCTGCTCGAGCGGCCGGACGACTGGCCAGCGCAGGTGCATCTCACCGGAGCCTGGACGATGCGCGACGAGACGGCCGAGCTCGAGCCGGATCTGGCGGCGTTCGTCGCCGGTGGGCCGTTCGTCTACGCCGGATTCGGGTCGATGGCGCTCGGCGATGCCACTGCGCGCGGTCGAGCCCTCGTCGAGGCAGCACGCGCCCACGAGCGACGCCTTCTCGTCGCCACGGGGCTCGGCGGCATCGGGATCGCGCCTGACCTGCGTGGCGACGACGTCTTCGTGTCGCGCTCCGTGCCGCACCACCTCGTGCTGCCGCACGCAGACGCCGCCGTCCACCACGGAGGCATCGGCACGGTGCAGGCGGCGACGCGAGCGGGGACCGTGTCGATCATCGTCCCGTTCATCGCCGACCAGCCGTTCTGGGGTGCGATGCTGCACCGTCGCGGACTCACGCCCTCGCCCATCCGGCAGCGGCGATTGACGAGCACACGGCTCATGGCAGCCCTCGACGACGTGCCCGCGCACAGGACGCAGGTCGCGGCAGCCGCCGAGCGGATGCAGCACGAGGACGGCACGGCGACCGCGCTGGATGTCGTCGCGTCGCTGTAGCGGCTCGCCGGCCGCCGCTCAGACCGCTTCTCGGTCGCGAGTGATCCCCGTCGCAGTCAGCTCCCAGGCGACGCGTGCCGGCTGATGATGCTGTTCGGCGTGTTCGAGACGTGCACCGCAGGCAACGAGGGCCCGTCATCGGTGACGCGTCGGTAGCCGAGCGCGGCGAGCACGACGCCCACGGGCACGAGCAGCAGCAGCACGATGACGAGCGCCAGCTCGGCACCCGATCCGGCCGTGCCGAGGAAGAACACGCTCGCTGGGTCGAGCTCGGTCCCGCGCACCGCCTCGGCGGTCGCGCCGATGCGCGAGCCCAGGACGGCGAGTGCGGCGAGCGTCGCCAGGATGCCGACGACGAGCATCGCGATGCCCACGGCCATGTGCCGGCGCCGACCGGGCACCGGGTCGCCGTGGCGGCCGGAGCCGTCGATCGTGCGCTCCACGGCCAACGCGGCCGCGTCGGGAGCGGTTCGCTGGATCCCGATTTCGGTGGGCTTGCCGGCCATGAGCACTCCTTCGTCGGTTCCTCCACCCTATGACCGTTCCCTGGGTACACCGTGGGCTTTTCTTCGGGGGGTCAAGCGGTGAGCACTGGCGTCGCAGCCACGCCCGTCGGAGCCGGAGCGACGACCTCGAGCCGGTCGACGTCCATCTCGAGACGGAGCTGCTTCATCCCGCAGCAGGACTCGCGCGAGCGGCGACCGGGGTTCGCTGGAGTCATGCCCCTCACGACCTCCGATGGCTCGCGCCCTCGCACGACCACAGCGCAGCGGTGGGGACTCGTCGACGCGCTGCGCGGCTTCGCGCTCTTCGGCATCCTCCTCGTCAACGTGCCCGACATCACCCGGCTCGGCGGGGATCTGCCACCAGGCCCGTCCGACCCGAGCGTGCTGCAGACCGTGCTCGACTTCGCCGTGCAGACGCGATTCGTGCCCGTGTTCGCCTTCCTCTTCGGCATGAGCATGCGCTTCGTGATCGACAGCGCTCACCGCCGCGGCACTCGACCGCTCTGGCCGCTCGTGCTCCGCCTCGGCGCGCTCTTGGCCATCGGCATCGTCCACGGACTCCTCTACCCGGGCGAGATCCTGCGCGAGTACGCGATCGGAGGGCTGCTCGTGCTCCCGGCGATCCTGCTCCTTCCTCGGTGGGTCACGCTGTGCGCCGGGATCACGCTCACCGTCGCCGCGTACGCGGTCACCGGTGGAGGCATCACCACGCTGCCCGGTCTCCTGCTCGCCGGCGCCGGTGCGGCCGCGCATGGGCTACCGCGCATCCTCAACGAAGGCAGGCGACCGGTCTGGGTCGTCTTCGGCGTCGCGGCGGCGCTCGCGATCCCGGCGCTGTGGTGGCAGAGCACCGAGCCGGGCGATCCGCGCTTCACGACCGCGGGAGGCGTCGCAGGTCTCATCGTCGCCGTCGCCTACGTCACCGCCTTCGCGCTGCTCTGGCAGACGCCGGTGCGACGAGCGCTCGCCGGAGCGTTCGAGCCGCTGGGCAGGATGGCGCTCAGCAACTACGTCGGAGCAACCGCCGTGCTCGCCGTCGCTGCGCTGGTCGTCGACTTCCGGGTGGTCGACGACCTCGCCGCCGTCTGCGCAGGTGCTGTCGTGCTCATCGCGACGCAATCCCTGCTCAGCAGGCTGTGGCTGACGCGCTTCAGGTACGGCCCGATCGAGTGGGCGTGGAGGATGGCGACCTGGCGCTCACGGGTGCCGCTGCTCCTCCCGGTCGAGCCCGCGAGGAATGCGCGCTCGAACGGTGCCGCGCCCGGGTGACGGTGGATGGCGCACGATGCGTGCGCGGCGCTGCTGCATGCGACGCTCACCGCGTCGAGCGCATCGCGCCTCCACCGACCAGCGCACGTCGCCGATCTGCACGTCCTCGACCGTGTCCTGGTCGCCAGCGAACGGCAGGTACCCGGAGACGGTCTCGCGAAGCGCCTGAGAGGCGGCCGAGGTCGGTCGCCTGGCGATGCCCTAGACGACTGGCCGCTCGGCGACGACGAACAGGAAGCAGAGGAAGGCGCTGCGCTCCCCCGTCGCGATGCGCGGTGGCAGCAGCGCTGCCGGAGTCTCGGACGAGGGCGCGGGCTCGTCGAGCACGCGAAGTAGTCATCACCGGGTGCGTTCACCAGGCGGGCGGAGGGATGGTTGACGCTCGCCACGAGACGCCCGCCGGGCTTGAGCACTCGGCGGATCTCTCGCAGCGGCGCGTCCCAATCCTCGAGGTAGTGCAGCACGAGGGATGCGACGACGTCGTCGAAGCTCTCGTCGCCGTAGGGCAGCGGCTGCGCCAGGTCGTGGACGGTCAGCGGCACCGCCTCCCCCAGTCGACGACGCGCGAGCCGGATCATGGCAGGGCTGCCGTCGAAGCCGACGACGTCGGCACCACGTGCGACGAGGGCCGCAGCCAGGGGCCCGGAGCCGCATCCCGCGTCGAGGATCCGCCGACCCCGCACGTCGCCGAGCAGGTCGACGACCGCGGGCCGCTCGTAGTGGGCGTTCAGCAGGCTCGTGGCGTTCTCGGCCTCGTAGGCGTTCGCGAAGTGGTCGTAGGCGTCGGCGCGCATCGCGGCTCCTCGGTCGTGTCGGTCGGCGTCGGTGGTGGCGCTGGTCGAGCCGCGTTCAGAACCGCTCCGGCGGGGTGCGCTCGCCGGCGCGGAACGCCGCGACGCCCTTCGAGAAGCCGACCGCGGAGGTCTGGAAGAGCACGGTGCGATCGGCGCCGACGAAGATCGTGGCGCCACCGCGCATCGGCTGCATGACCGCGATCCCGTCGTCGAACGGCACCACCCTGAGCGGCTCGTCCGGCGTTCGCCCCGTCGCGGCGGCGATGCGTCGGAACAACGCCTCGCCGAACGCTGCAAGGGTCTCCAGCTCGGCAGGCAGCGTCGCGCGCTCGACCACCACCGGCCTCGGTGCAGGCGGCTCGCCGGGGGCGAGAGGACTCGGGTCCGACTCGGCCATCGCATGGTCTCCTCGCGTCGTCGACGCGCCCGCCGGACTCGTCGCGGCACGACGCTACCGTGGCGCCCTGCGCCAGGTGTATGGTTCAGCGCATGCTGACCTATGAGGGTTCGACGACGCGGACCGCCGTCGAGGTGCTCGTGCGCCTGGGGCGCGCGATGGGCGACGCGACACGTGCGCGCATCCTGCTGGCGATCGTCGACGAGCCGCAGTACCCCGCCGAGCTCGCCGTAGCGCTCGGACTCACCCGGCCGAACGTGTCGAACCATCTCGCGTGCCTGCGCGGCTGCGGCCTCGTCGTCGCCGAGCCGCAGGGACGTCGCACGCGCTACGCCCTCGCCGATCGGCACCTCGGGGTGGCGATCGCCGCGCTCGCCGCGACCGTGCTGGCGGTCGACGCGGGCACCACGTGCGACGACCCCGACTGCCTGCAGCGCGGGTGCTGCGCGTGACGGTCGTGCACCCTGCGCCCACGACGCGGCGCCGCACCCTCGAGCGACGCGTGCGCATCGTCGTGGCCATCACCATCGCGTGGAACGTCGTGGAGGCGATCGTCGCCCTCTCGGCGGGTGCCGTCGCCTCGTCGTCCGCGCTCATCGGCTTCGGCCTCGACTCCATCGTCGAGGTGCTCTCGGCGGCCGCGGTGGCCTGGCAGTTCTCGGGGCGCGATCCGAAGCGTCGCGAGCGGATCGCGCTGCGCGTCATCGCGATCGCCTTCTTCGCCCTCGCTGCCTACGTCGGTGGCGATGCGGCGCTCGCGCTCGCCATGCGGGAACGCCCGGATCCGAGCCCGGTCGGCATCGCGATCGCCGCGCTCAGCCTCACCGTCATGCCCGTCCTCAGCTGGTTCGAGCGCCGCACCGGGCGAGAGCTCGGATCGGCCACGGCCATCGCCGACTCCAAGCAGACGCTGCTGTGCACGTACCTGTCCGCCGCGCTGCTCGTCGGACTGGCTGCCAACGCGATGCTGGGCTGGTGGTGGGCGGATGCGGTCGCGGCACTCGTCATCGCGATGGTCGCTGCGCGTGAGGGTGTGCTGGCGTGGCGTGGCGAGGGGTGCTGCGCACCGGGAGCGCGCGCGCACGACCGGGAGCCGCACGGCCACGACGAGGTCGAGCAGCCTGCAGCGCCCTGCGCGTGCTGCGCGTCCTGACGCCGCATCCGCCGACGATGCGGCGCGGAGCACGCTTGCATCTCGCTCGAGACGCATGCGAGCGTGGAGGGGTGGAGGGGAAGGTCATGCTGGGGCAGCGCGCACGCACGGCGGAGGGGTCGACCGAGCGGGCGCCACGGCCGACGCACCGCATCCTGCTGCCCCTCGCGGTCGTGCTCGTCGGCGGCTACCTGCTGCTGGGCACCGCGAGCCTCGGACGCGGCATCGGCGGCATCTCCTCCGACGGCTCGTGGCTCGACGCCGCCGGTCAGCCGACGACCGAGCCACCGACGGATCTGTCGCTCGTGCTGTCGCCGTCGCCGCTGGTCGCAGTGCTCATCGTCGCCCTGCTGGGTGCTGCCTGGGCAGCTCGTGAGGCGCGCGCGCCGCGCTGGGTGAGCCCTGCCGCTGCTGGCGTCGCGACGCTCGTGCCGGTGGCGGCCTTCGCCGCGAACTGGGCGTGGATCCGCTCGTTCCCCGACGACTGGCGGGTCGGCGTGCCCGTGGAGAGTCCGTGGTGGGCCGTGCTCACGGTGACCGTCGACACGCTGCCGTGACGGCGCCGCGACATCGGCCCACGCTCGGACGCCTGCGCTAGCCTGCCCGCATGCATCGGAGCTCACGGACGGCGTTCCGCATCCTCGCGGGCATGTTCGCCGGGCTCACGGTGCTGCTGCTCGTGACGGGGTTCGACTCGTGGTGGTTCCCGCTGCCGATGGTCGCGACCTTCGCGTTCCTCGGCATCGTGCGTCTCGGCCCCGACCTCGACGACGATGAGGCCGACCCCGAGCGCTCGCGCGCCTGACGCAGGCGTCGGCGTGCGGCAGCTGCCGCGCGCCGACGCCTGGGCGCCGTCAGGCCCGCGCGGTGCGGGTGCGTGCTGCGACGACGATCCCGTCGACGACGACGAAGGCGACGAGCGTCCAGCCGACGAGCGGCAGCAGGAACCCGACCGCCACGCCGACAGCGCCGACGGCGAGCAGGCCCCACCACGGCGCCGCGGCGAGCGCCCCGGCCTCCGCGGGCGAGCCCGGTCGGTGCGCGTACGGGCTGCGCGTCCACCATATGCGGTAGCCGAGCACGACGAGCGCGGCGATGCCGAGCGCCACCACCGCCATCGCGATCTGGTTCACGAGGCCGAACATCTGGCCCATGTGGATGTCGATGCCCCACCTGGCGAGCTTCGCGACGACGCCGTAGTCGGCGAAGTCGACCCGTGAGACGACCTCGAGCGTCGCGCCGTCGACCGCGACGGCGTCGACCTCCGTGGGGTACCAGCGCTGGATCTCCTGCACGACCCACGCCTGCCCGTCCTGCGCAGGAGGCCGGATCTCGACCGCGCCGACGTTCACGTTCACGCCCTGCGCGACGGCGAGGACGTCGTCGAACAGCGCCGGATCGGCGACGGCGGCAGCAGCCCCGGCCCCGTGTCCGCCGTGCGCCGCGTGCGGATCCGCCGAGGCCGATCCCCCGGCGAGCGCGGTGTCGAGCGACGGCGTCGTCCAACCCAGCGCAGCGCGCAGATCGGTCACGTTGGTGCCCGCGTGCTGCGACCAGGTGATGCCGGTCGCCGAGAGGAAGAGCGCGCCGATCGCGACCCAGATGCCGATGGATGCGTGCCACGACAGCAGGCGCCTGCCACCACGCGCACGCACCTCGGGCCGCACGAGCTCGCGTCGCCTTCGTCCCGTGCGCCACCGCACGATCCACAACCCGAGCCCCGCGAGCACCACGATGCCCAACCAGCTCGCTGCGAGCTCCGAGTACAGACGCCCCACGTCGCCGAGGCCGAGGCCACGATGGAAGTGGTCGATCGCAGTCCGCAGCGGCAGCGCGCCGCTCGTGCCGTACACGGTCATGTCGCCGCGCACCTCGCCGGTGACGGGATCGACGAAGATCGCACGAGACTCGCTCTCCTGCAGACCGTCGTCGGCGAAGAGCACGCGCGTCGTGTCGCCGCTGCCTGGCGCCGGCCGCACCGCCGACAGCTGCGCGCCGTCGCCGACCGTCGCCTGCGCGACCGCCACCTGCTGGGCGAGCGGCAGCTGCACGCCCTCGCCTGTCGCCGTGAGCGCGTCGGCGTAGAGCACGCGCTCCACGGTGGGTGCCACGGCGTAGGCGGCGCCCGAGAGCGCGGCGACGAGGATGAAGGGGCCCACGAGGATGCCCGCGAGCCAGTGCAGCCTGCGCAGCAGCTGCGGCACCCATGGCGCGCGGGACTCGCGCGGCGGGAGCACCGTGCGCTCCTCGATCGACGCGGTCATCGCCTCGCCGCCTGCCTGCGCAGCGCGATCGTGGCGAGCGCTGCTGCCGCGACGGCCGCGACGAGCGCCGCTGCCGCGAGCGGCCCCTCCGTGGCGTCGGGCGCCGCAGCCTCGGCCTCCGCGGCAGGTGCTGCGACCGTGAGGGTTGGCGCTGGGAGGTCCGCGTCGGCCTCGAGGCCCGTCCAGGAGAGCTCGCCGACCTCGCACGACTGCACCGTCGGGAATGCGAGCACGGTGCCGGCAGCGACGTCGTCGGGCAGGGAGACGTCGACGACGAGCGTGTCGCGCACGTCGGAGGGCAGCGGCGTCTGCGCCGTGAACGTCATGCTGCGGTCGGGGGCGACGAGGTCGTGCTCGATCGTCCAGCCTGCGTTGGCGATCGGCGTGACGGCCGACACCTCGTCGGGGATCGCGATCGTGACGCTCGTCGTCGGTGCGGCGTCGCAGCCGTGCTCGATCGTGAACGCGAGGGTGGAGGCGGTGCCCGGTGCGGTGCTCGTGGCGTCGACGCTCACGTGCGCGGACGCCGCGGTGGGGGCTGCGAGCGCGAGCAGCACGGCGGCGACGCCGATGCTCGCGCCCGCGACGGTGCGGGGTGTGGACATGGTGGATGCTCCTGTGGTGCGCCCGCATGCGGGCGCGGTCGTGACGATGACGGCGCCGCGATGGGTCGCCGAGGAGTCGCCGCACGAAGCGGCGTCGAGCCCCGTCGATCGGGGCTCGAGCGTCAGACGTGCAAGAGCGGCGGGCCGCGGCGGACGCCCGGCGATGCGAGCTCCGACGAGGCAGGGAGCACCGCACGGCGCTCCCTGGCGATCGCTGCGGGGCGCGAGGTGCCCAACGGCGCGTCGAGGGTCTCGAGGCGCGCGATGCGGTCGCCGAGGACCACGGCGAGGAGCGCCGCGACGATCCGTGCCCCGAGCACGAGGGCGACGAGCGTGAGGGCGCCGGCGACGACGTGCGCGAGCACCATGTCGCCGTGCTCGTGCGCAGCAGCCTGCACCGCCGTCGTCGTCAGCGCCGCGATGGCATGGTGTGCGTGGCCGCCTGCCTCGTCGGCCGATGCGACGGGCTGCGGCAGCGAGAAGAGCATGTGCTGCACGACCTGCGCCACTGCGACGGCGACGATGCGTCGCGGCGTCGTCGCCGCGGCGCCGAGCACCGGCGCCAGGAGCAGGAGGGTCGTCAGCCCGGCCGCAGCGAGGAGGATCGGCGTCGGCGCCGCTCCCCCGGCGAACGAGTGCGCGCATCCGGTGACGACGGTGGTGAGGACCGTGACGAGCAGTGCATGCGCCAGCGCGCGACGACGCCGATCGAGCCGCGCGCCGACGACGGCATCGCGCGACTCGGACATGCGTCGAGCCTAGCCGCGACGAGCGACGCGCGACGCCCGTGCCGCTCGCCGGACGTCGTCGTGTGGACGGTGCGCGTGGACGTGGTCGGCGACCCATATGCTGAGCACACCTCACTTCTGGAAGGGCGTCGCATCGTGCGCATCCGCGTCGCAACGCGCGCCGAGGCGCGCGCCTGCGCCCGCGTCGTCGCAGCAGCACTGCTGCGCGACCCCGTCGGCGTGCGCGTCCTGCCTGCGCGCCGCTGCAGGCTGCGACGTCTCACGACCCTCTACGAGGCAGAGCTGCGGGCGGGTGCCTTCGACCAGGGCGTCGTGGAGGTCGCGGTCGTCGACGAGCGCATCGTCGGCGTCGCGGCGTGGGAGCCGCCGGGCACGCGTCGCCGGCGACGCGCGGTGCTCGGCCAGACGCTGCGCTACGTGTGGGCCGTCGGCCCCGCCCTCGCGGCCACGTCGGTGCGTGCCATGCGTCGTCGCCGACGCGCTCGACCCGCCGCATCGCACTGGCTGCTGGCCGAGATCGCCGTGGCCGAGTCGTCGCGCGGCCAGGGCATCGGCGCGGCGCTGCTGCGCAGCAGGCTCGACGCAGGCTCCGGCGCGGTCTACCTCGAGGCGACGACCCCCGAGAGCCGTCGACTCTACGAGCGCTTCGACTTCCGCGCGCAGACGATGATCGACATCGCACCCGGCGGCTACCCGATCGGCATGTGGCGCCCGCAGCCAGAAGGCGGTGCGGAGGCGTAGGGGTCGCGTGGAACGCGGCTCACGCCGTGCGTCTGGGGCCGGGAGTCCGACGCGGGGCGCGGCGCGGCTGCTGCGTGGCACCTGCGGCGTAGACGAGTCGCGTGACCCGGTACCGATGCCCCCGCCACGGCTCGAGGAACGCGAGCAGCTCGGCGTCGTCGAAGGCACGGCCCGCGAGCGTGCACCCGACGTCGCGTGCGAGGTGCACGTCGCCCACCGACACGGCATCGGCGTCGCCCAGCACGCGCTGGCGCACCTCGGCCGACGTCCACGGCCCGACGCCGGGAAGCGTCAGCAGCACGCGATCGACCTCCTCCATGGGACGCGCGTCGTCGACGAGCCGCTGCAGGCTCCGCTCACGCGCCGCGACCCATCGGATCGCGGCGGCGCGGCGCATGTCGACGCCGAACGCACGCCAGTCCCCCTGCCCCACGCCCAACCATGCCGGGCCGTCCGGCAGCATGCGCATGCCGCGCGGTGCCGGATGCGGTGCGGGCGCTCCCAGATGCTGCACGAGTCGCGTCCACGATGCGAGCGCCACCGCGTACTCGACGCGCTGCTCGAGGATCGCGCCGACGAGTCCGTGCAGCATGTCGCCGCTGCCCACGATGCGCATGCCCGCGTGCCGGCGGTGCGCAGCGGCGAGGAACGGATGCACGGGCACGAACGCGCTCGGATCGTCGGCGTCGCCCAGCAGCCACGGCGCACGCGAGACGACGGCGTCGGCGCCCGCGCCCCAGGCGAGGCAGCGCAGCGCGGTCCCTCGCGCGTCGAGTCGGGCGACCGCGGCGCCGTCGGCGGTGCGGATGGTGCGCCACACCGCCCCATCCGCGGTGCGTCGCTGCGTGGGATCGAAGCGGCCCTGCTGCGCCCTGCCGAGCGTGCGCACGAGGTCCGTGGGATGGCGCGGCGTCCACTCCACGCTCGCGTCCGCTGTCGGCAGCGTCGCGGCGGCGTCGAGGGCAGGCATCGCATTCGAGGCTACGACGCACCACCGTCGTGCGCACCCGACCGCATCGAACCGCGATGATCGGGTGCGAGCGCGCAGACGCGACGACCATCGACGACGAAGGAGGCCCCCCGTGATCGCCACGCTCAACCGCATCGTCGACATCGTCGAGCGACGGCTCGCCGACGAGATCGGCACCGACGGCATCGACGTCGACGCCATCGCCGGCGCGCTCGGCACGACCGGCCACCACGTGCGGCGCATGTTCTCGTCGCTCGCGGGCATGCCGTTCGCGACCTACGTACGACGTCGCCGCATGACGCTCGCCGCCGCCGACCTCATCGGCGACGACGACCTGCTCGGCATCGCCATGCGGCACGGCTACGGCTCGACGGAGGCGTTCAACCGCGCGTTCCGATCGGTGCACGGCGTCGCTCCCGCCGACGTGCGGCGCGACGGCGGCCCCCTTCGCTCGCAACCGCAGCTCAGGTTCCGCCTGACCGTCGAAGGGAACGCATCCATGGACGTCCGCATCGCCAACCGCCCGGCATTCCGGCTCGTCGGGCACGCCGCGCGCGTGCCGCTCATCCACCACGGCATCAACCCGCACATCCAGGCCCACGTCGCCGCGATCCCGCAGCAGGAGCACGCGCGGCTGCAGGCGCTCGGCAGCACCGAGCCGAGCGGGCTGCTGCAGGTGAGCGCAGACGTCGACCCCGACGGCGAGGAGGGCACCGACCTCACCTACCTCCACGGTGTCGCAGTGGAGGTCGACGCACCCACCGACGAGCACCTCGACGCGATCGAGGTCCCGCCTGGCGAGTGGGCGGTGTTCCGCACCGAGGGCCCCCACCCCGACGCGCTGCAGGCCGTGTGGGCAGCCACCGCGACGGAGTGGTTCCCGTCGAACCCGTGGCGACTGCGCCCAGGGCCATCGATCGTCGCGATCCTCGAGCGCGCAGCCGACTTCAGCACCGCGACGTGCGAGCTGTGGCTGCCGGTCGAGCGCGCCTAGCCCGTCGCCACGGCTCGAGGAGTCGGGCTGCCCACGCGGGTGGAACGGCTGGACGACGCCGAGAGCGCTCTCGACACCGGTCGCCGCGCCCGACGTCAGTCGGGCGTGACCGTGCCGAGGAACCGGGTCGCGACGATCTCGAGCACGACGCGCTGCGGGTTCTCCCGCGGCGCGCGGTACCGCGCCGAGTAGCGCGCGACGGCGTCGGCGACACGGACCGGGTCGCCGGACACCGTGGCCGTGCCCTCGATCGTGCTCCACCACCTGCCCTCGACCTGCGATACGGCGACGCGCGTGCCGGGCCGGGCGCGCAGCATCCGCGCCTTGACGCTGTCGCCGGAGGCGATGATGCGCACGAGCCCAGCCTCGGCGTCCCACGTCGCGCCCACGGGCACCTGGTGGATCGAACCGTCACGTCTGGGGGTCGCGAGCATGCACAGGCGCCGCTCGGTCCAGAACGCGGCGAAGGACTCGGGCTGCTCCATGCCTTCATCGTCGCAGCGTCTCGGCCCGATCGTGCACGCGGGGCGTCGGCGGCACCGGCGACGGTCGGCCTGCGTTCGACGCGATCGCAGCCGCACCGAACGACGTCCCGTGCCAGCCACCGCGCTCCTGCATCGCGGCCGAGCACCGTGTGGCGCGCATCGGGGCACCGCCTGGTCGCGCGCACATGTGCCCGGGCTAGGCTGCCCGCACGCACGGTCGCGAGGAGGCACCGATGGGCACGACGTCCACGCTGGAGCAGCAGGTCGATCCCGAGGACGTCGGCGTCTCGTCGCGGCATCTCGAGCATCTCGACGAGCTGCAGCGCCGCAATCTCGCCGACGACGCCTACCAGGGCTCCGTCATGGTCATGGCCAGGCACGGCAAGGTCTGCTACGCCAAGGCGTTCGGCAAGGCCGACGAGGGCGTGCCGATGGAGCTCGACTCCATCTTCCGCTTCGCCTCCATGTCGAAGACGGTCGCGGCGGCGTGCGTCCTGCAGCTGTTCGAGCGCGGGCTCATCGGCCTGCACGACCCCGTCGCGCAGTGGCTGCCCGAGCTCGCGGATCCTCGCGTCGCCGTCGTCGAGGACTGGGGCGTCACGCGGCTCGCGAGCGCCGAGCGACCCATCACCGTGCATCATCTGCTGACGATGACGGCCGGCTACACCAACACGTGGTGGCATCGCCTGTTCGAGCCCTCCGTCTACGGCGTCGTGCCCCAGCTGCTCAAGGATGCGGGCGTCATCGACACGTTCGAGGCCCCGGCGACGAATCTCGCGGAGGTCCTCGAGCGACTCGCGACCGTGCCGCTCATCGCGCAGCCCGGGGCGATGTTCGACTACTCCAACAACTCCGTCAACGTGCTCGCCAGGCTCGTGGAGGTCGTGTCGGGCCTCGACTTCGACACCTACCAGCGTCGCAACGTCCTCGAGCCGCTCGGCATGGCCGAGACGTGGTTCTTCGTGCCGGAGTCCGAGCAGCACCGACTCGCTGCGGTGTACTGGGCGGGGCGAGACGAACGGCAGCTCGAGGATGCTCCGCTGGGGGCCGGGCTGCTCGGCCCCGAGTACTCCTTCAGCCCGCATCGGACCATGTTCAGCGGCGCCGGGGGCCTGCACGGCACGACCGCCGACTACCTGCGCTTCGCGCAGATGCTGCTGAACGGCGGCGAGCTCGACGGCGTCCGCGTGCTCTCCCCCGCCTCGGTGCGGCTCATGACGACCAACCAGATCGGCGACAAGACGAACTGGCAGCTCACGCAGAACAAGTGGGGCTACATGGTCGACATCCAGGAGGGCGAGAACGCCCCTGCGGGGTCGCAGCACTTCCTGGGTGCGCCTGGCGCCTACTCCTGGCAGGGCTTCTTCTCGACGAAGTTCGTCGTGAACCCTCGTGCCGACACGGTGCTGCTCACGATGTCGACCCCGGGGTTCGACGGCGCGCTGCCGCACAACCTGCGACTCGTCGCCACGGCGAACGCCGCAGTCGTCGACTGACGCTGCCTCCGCCGACTCGACGCGACGACGTGTCGGCGGCGGCTGCGAGGATGGCACGCATGCGATATCAGTTCGACGCCGAGCTGTACCGCTGGACGGCCAGGCGCGAGCTGTGGACGTTCGTCGACGTGCCCGCCGAGGCCGCCGCGGAGATCCGCGAGGTCGCAGGCTCGCTGGCGGGTGGCTTCGGCTCGTTCCGCGTCGACGCGACCATCGGACGCACGCGGTTCCGCACGTCGATCTTCCCAGGCGGAGAGGGCGTGTACGTGCTTCCCGTGAAGCGCTCCGTGCGCGAGGCGGAGGGCCTCCGGCTCGGCCAGCGCGTCGCCGGGGTCGCGATCGAGCTCGTCGACCTCTGACGCGCCGCCCACCTGACGACCACGGAGCACGCATGATCGAGCAGCCGCGCTTCACCCCACCGAGCGGTCCCGTGATCGGATGGGTCGACGGCGACGTCGTGCGGGCCACGGGCATCCCGTACGCGACGGCCGGGCGCTTCGAGGAGCCACGGCCCGTCGTCGATGAGACGGAGCCGCGCTCGGCGACCACGCCGGCACCTGCCTGCCCGCAGCCGCCATCGCCCCACCTCGAGCGGGTCGTCGGCAGCCCGACGGGCGGGCTGCCGCAGCGAGAGGACTGCCAGCGGCTCTCGATCACGATGCCCGCCGACGTCGACGTCGACGAGCGGCTGCCCGTCATGGTGTGGGTGCACGGAGGCTCGTACGTGTCGGGCGCAGGCGACGCGCCGCTCTACGACGCGCGATCCCTCGTCGTCGAGCAGCGCGTCGTCGCCGTGACGGTGACCTATCGGCTCGGCGTGCTGGCCTTCCGCGGCGTCGACGCAGCGCCCGCCAACCTCGGTCTCCTCGACCTGCTCGCGGCGCTCGCGTGGCTGCAGCGCAACGTCGCCGCGTTCGGCGGCGACCCCGCCCGCGTCACCGCCTACGGCCAGTCGGCGGGCGGCGACGCGATCGCGCACCTCATGGCCGTGCCGGGCGCCGAACGGCTCATGGCGCGCGCCATCGTGCAGAGCGCTCCGTTCGGGCTGCGCGAGGGACGTGCGCGCATGTCGGCTGCGATGCTCGACGCCGCGCGGCGGATCCCGATCGATGCGCCCGTGGAGGCGGTCGTGGCGGCGCAGGCCGGCGTGCAGGCGGCAGCGAATCGCTCTCGCTCGGGGCTGCGCGCCGGCATGGCGTTCGGCGTGCACGACGGCACGCACCCGCTGCCGCGCGGGTCGCAGCTCGACGCCGCGTGGGACGCCGTCGCGCCGAGCATCGACGTGCTCGTCGGCCGAACGGCGCAGGAGGCGATGCTCTTCCTGCAGCTCGTGCCGCCGCTGCGGGCCGTGCAGCGCGTGCCGATCGTCGGCAGGGCGATCGTCGACGCGCTCGAACGTGCGCTGACGCGCCGCGTCTACGGCGCGCCGGCCGACGTGTGGGCACGTCGCCATCGCGACGCAGGGGGCATCGCGCACCGTTACGTGCTGTCGTGGTCGGCGCGGGGCAACCGGTTCGGGTCAGCCCACGCGATCGATCTGCCGTTCCTCTTCGGCGATCGCGGCACGTGGCAGGGTGCGGCCGTGCTCGAGGGTGCGGACTGGGACGAGCTCGACGCGGGCGCGCGCGAGGTGCGCAGGATCTGGGCGGCGTTCGCCCGAGGCGACGAGCTGCCGCGTCGCGGCGTCATCCCAGGCGTGCTCGTGCACGAACGGGTCTGACGCCCGACTCCCTGTGCACCTCGCGCTCGCGGGCGCGGGGCTCGTGCGCTCAGTCGCCGTGGTTGATGAGGCCGAGCCACTGCCCGAACGGTGCCTCGACGGCCTCGTCGGGCCAGCGTGCCTGCGTGTCGCCATCGCTGTCGCGGTCGGGCATGGGTCGCTCCCCTCTCGGCGCCGTGCGCGCCTCGGTCGGAGGTCGCTGCGGGCGCGGTGCGCGACGGTGGTCCCGGCGCGCACCTTCAGCATGCGCCTCGTGGCGCCGTGGCAGGCGTCCTCGGCGAGGAAAGTTCCGAGGAAGTTGCCAGGAGCGAGCAGGATCGCCTTCCGTGACCCCTCTGAACGCCGTCGAACCGCCTCGAACGCACCCTGACGGCAGGTCGCGTGGATCTTCGAGGCGAGTCAGCCGATGCGCAGCCGGATGGACACGCGGTCGCCGAGCGCGACGTGCTCCGCCCGACGCACGGCGTCCTTGAGCGGCACGAGGTAGCCGTCGTCGCGCGGGAACAGCGACGTCGTGAACTCGGTGTCGCCCACCCGCCCGCGCACGGGGAT
>NZ_CEEDMM010000011.1:72984-74630 GCF_979255995.1 Agrococcus sp. AC640b | reverse complement strand
CCGAGTGGTGATCGCCAGCGGAGCTCGCCGGGGTGTGGGTGTGCGACGGTCCAGGCGGTGGCGTGCTTGAGGGTGTGGTGTCGTCTGCAGAGGTGGGCGAGGTTGCCGAGCGCTGTGGTGCCGCCGTCGTCCCAGGCGATGGTGTGGTCGGCGTCGTCGTCGCGGGCCTTGGCGGCGCAGCCGGGGAATCGGCACCAGTGGTCGCGGGCTCTGAGGTGTCGCAGCTGGGCTGTGGTGGGGCGGTAGGTGTCGACCTCGAGGACCGTGCCGGTGATCGGGTCGGTCAGGAGTCGCTCCCACGTGGTCGCGCTGCCTGCGAGGGCGCGGGCGGTGTCGGGGTCGATGGGCTGCACGCCGTCGAGGGTCGCGGGCAGGTCGCCGGTGCCGGTGATGGTGGTGACGGGGATCGTGATCTGCACGACGGGCGCGATCGCCGCGAACGGGCCTGGGCGTTCGATGGTGGTGCCTGCGGCGGTGGTCTCGGTGGTGGGTGCGCCGGTGCCGGTGAGGAGCAGCTCGCAGCACGCGTCGGCCCGCCATTGGTCGATGGTGCGGGGGTCGTCCTTCGCCTTGTGGCGGGCTGCGGTGCGGAGGCGGTGGTCGATGCCTTGGGCGAGCACGGCGGGGATCCAGGCGCTCAGGAACGCCATGCCGTCGTCGGCGGGCGTGATCCGTACGAACCGGCCCTCGCGGGCGCGACGATGGCGGACGGTCGCGGGCTCGGACAGGTGCGTGTCGGCCTCGCGGCGTGCGACCTTCCGGACCCGTGCGGGCGTGGTGGTCTCGGCGAGCGCCACCATGGCGGTCTCGAACGCGGCACGCGTCTCGGCGGTGACGTCGGTGGTGGCGAGGACGCCGCCGGCCTCGACGATCGCCCGCACATGGCCACGGCCGATGCGGGCTGCCGCGAACGCCTCGAGCACGACCGGCCACACGTCGACGAGCGTCATCGCCTCCGAGATCCGCGACGCGACGGCCTGATCCGACACCCGCGACAGGACTCCGACCTCCGCAGCGACCGCGCGCACATGCATGTCCACGTCGCCGCCCACCACACGGGCACGCTCGACGCCGAGATGGCCCAGGGCTGCCAGCACGCGGATCTCGTGGGCCTGGAACGCCTGCATGCCCGTGCGCAGCGCATCGAGCTGCGACAGCGCATTCGCCTGGATCGCATCCAGCGCAGCAGCATCAGGCCCGGCCGGGGTCTGCTCCATCTCCTGCGCCATGACCGCACACTGCCACCCACCACCGACACGGAATCCCGACGGTCACGGGGTCGCGGTGCCGGTGGTGGCGCCCCTCTCGAGGCTCGCTTCGCTCGCACCTCAAGGAGCGGCGGGCGGAAGCCCGAGTGGTGGCGGCCCTTTCGAGGCTCGCTTCGCTCGCACCTCAAGGAGCGGGGGCGGAAGCCCGAGTGGTGGCGCCCCTTTCGAGGCTCGCTTCGCTCGCACCTCAAGGAGCGGGATGTGGAAGCACCGCGGAAGTGGGCGGGGGCGCCCCGTTCGAGGCTCGCGGAGCGGGTCCTGAGGAGCGAGCGCAGCGAGCGTCTCGAAGGGCGCACCTCAAGGAGCGGGTGGCGGAGGCACCGCGGACGAGGGCGGGGTGTCCCGTTCGACGCTCGGGGCGGGCGGGCGCTGCGGGCG
>NZ_CEEDMM010000011.1:0-72974 GCF_979255995.1 Agrococcus sp. AC640b | reverse complement strand
GGCCGGATGCCTGCGCATCCGGCCCGCCGCCGTCGGTGCATCGTCGTGCGTCAGCGCCGCACGCGCATCCGTCGCCGCGCGAGCAGCGCACCGCCGAGCGCGAGCAGGAGCGACGCCGTCACGACGATCCACGGTGCCGTCGCCGCGGCGCCGGTCTGCGGCAGCGAGCCCGAGCCCGCACCGGGGGAGACCTCGTCGCCCGCTCCCGCACCGTCCGAAGGGCCGGGCGTCGCGGGATCCGACGGCGCGGGGTCCGACGGCGCGGGCTCGCTCGGCGCCGGGTCGGTGGGGCCCGGGTCGACGGGGGGATCCGTCGGGTCGACCTGCGCGTCGGTCGTGAGCGACCAGTTCTCGACGAAGAAGTCGGCCGGGTCGATCGGGTCGTTGACGCTCGCCCAGTCGATGAGCAGCTGGCGGATCTCGACGCGCTCGTCGTACACGACGGGTGCGGCTGCGACGTGCGGGTAGCCGCCGCCGCCCGACTGACGGTAGTTGTTGACCGCCATCACGAACGCGTCGTCGTCGGCGACGGGCGTGCCGTCGGGGTGCGCGAGGCCCACGATGCGCGAGCCGACCGGCTGCGACACGTCGATCACGTAGTCGAGGCCTGCGATGACGTCGTAGTTGTAGTCCGGCACGCCCTCCGGCCGGTCCGGGTAGGCGGCGTTCGTGCCCGTGGCGGGGTCGAACGCGGCACCCACCTCGGTCTGCACGAAGTAGCGGGCCGAGAACTCGAGGTACTCGCGCAGCTGCGCACCCGTGAGCTGCACGCCCGTGAGAGTGTTCTCGTAGATGTAGAGCCCTGCGATGTCGCGGATCGTCACCTCGCCCTGCGGGAACTGCGCCGTGCGCGAGAACGGCGACGCCTGCGAGATCACCGTCGTGCCCGCCCATTCGGTGCCCTCGAGCGCGGCATCGACCGTCTCGAGCTGGATCTGGTTGATGAAGTCGATGATCGCGGTGTCCTCGTAGCGCGACGTCGCCGCCGGCAGAGCCTGCGTCGAGTCCGCGACGCGCGTGTTCACGTAGGTGACCGCCGCCTCGTGAGCCTCGTCGGTCGCCGCAAGCACCGCAGGCGACTCGACGGGGATGTCACGGCCGTAGTGGGGCGTGACGACGGGTGCGAACCCCTCGTCCCACGACACCTCGAACCCGTCGGTCGTGGGTGCGAGCTCGAGCGTGACCTCGCTCACCGACGTGCCCCAGTACGCGGGCTGCGTGATGAGCACCTGCTCGCCTGCGGTGTTCGTGAGGATGGTCTGCGGCTCGTCGCGATGGCTGTGGCCGGCGACGAGCACGTCGATGCCCGGCACCATCGTGGCGATGTTGTTCGCGACGTCCTCCGGCAGCAGCGTCGGGTCGTAGCCGTCGTTCGGCACGGTGCCCTGGCCGGTGTGGGCGAGCACGACGACGACGTCGGACTCCGCAGCGACCTGCGGCACCCACTGCTGCGCTGCCGTGACCATGTCCTGGAACTCGAGCACGCCCTCGACGTGCTGGCGGTCCCACACGCGCACGCCGGGCGTGACGAGCCCGAGCACGCCGACGCGCACGGTCTGCCCGTCGATGACGCGCTCGACGACCTCGTAGGGCTGGTGGTAGGGCTCGCCCGTGGCGACGTCGATGACGTTCGCGCCCAGCAGCGGAGCATCGAGGTCCTCGTCGTATGCGGCGAGCAGGTCGAGCCCGTAGTTGTACTCGTGGTTGCCGACGACCTGCACGTCGGTGCCGATCGCGTCGAACGCCTGCGCCATCGGATGCTCGACGGCGCCGCCCAGCACCGACTCGCGCTGGTCGCCGTAGCCGTAGAGGTACGTCAGCGGCGTGCCCTGCAGGGCGTCGCCGTTGTCGACGACGACGACGGAGTCCTCGCCCTGCTCGGCGCGCACCTCGTCGATCGCGGTGCCGATGCGGGCGAGGCCCAGCGCGTCCTCGGCCGCGTACGGCCGGTCCTGGAAGTAGTCCCAGTCGGTGACGTGGCCGTGCACGTCGGTCGTGGCCATCAGCGTGAGCGTGACGCCGCCGGGCGGTGGCGCTGCGACGGCTGCCGCGGGTGCTGCGAGGAGGGCTGCGATGGCGAGCGCCGCGGTGGCGGCGACGCGTCTGCGAGCGGGCATGGGGTCCTCTCGGTGGATGGGAAGTACCCCGAACCTATGCACTGCGCGTGTCGCGCAGATGAACGCGCCCTGCATCCGGCGTGTCGCGAGGCGGCCGCTGCGGGCTCGACTCACGCGTCGGCGGTGTGCGTCTGCATGCGCGCGCCCGTCTCGTCGAAGATGCTCAGCACCTCGGCGGGCCGGCTGCCGACCGCCGTCATGGAGTGGGGCACCGACGTGTCGAACTCGGCGGCCTCGCCGCGCGTGAGCACGAGCTCCCGGTCGCCGAGCACGAGCCGCAGCCTGCCGGAGAGCACGTAGAGCCACTCGTAGCCCTCGTGCACGCGCGGCTCGCCGCATTCGTGCTCCGGCAGGTACGTCACCTTGAGCGCCTGCACCTTCGATCGCTCGCGCGACAGGGGAGCGAGCACCAGTCCGTCGCGACGCTCGACGGGCCGGCGGACGCGTGGGTCGGGCTGCTCGCGCGTGACGAGGTCGTCGAGGCGGATGCCGAGCTCGGTCGTGAGGGGCAGCAGCAGCTCGAGCGATGCCTGCCGCTTGCCCGACTCGAGGCGCGAGAGCGTGCTCGGCGACATGCGGACGCGGCCTGCGAGGTCGTCGAGGGTCCACCCGCGGGCCTGGCGTGCGGCACGGAGTCGCGCGCCGACCTGATCGAGCGCATCCATCGCGCACCTCCTCGGCTTGCCGATCTGGCAAGCATGCTTGCCATCCTGTCATGCCGAGCCCGAGGGTGGGAGGCATGGAAGATCGCTACGACGCCCTCGTCATCGGTGGAGGAGCCGCAGGCCTCTCGGCCGCGCTCATGCTCGGCCGCGCCCGCCGCCGCACCCTCGTGCTCGACGCCGGCAGCCCCCGCAACCGCTTCGCCTCCCACATGCACGGCGTGCTCGGCCACGACGGCATCGACCCAGCCGCGCTGCTCGAGCGAGGACGAGCCGAGGTCGCCGCCTACGGCGTCGAGGTGCGTCAGGGCGACGTCGTGCGCATCGACGCACCCGCGGTGCAGTCCTCCGGCGCCGTCGGCGACGTGGCAGCCACCCTCGCGGACGGATCGACGATCGTCGCACGCGCCGTCGTGCTCGCGACGGGGGTCGCCGACGATCTGCCGCCGATCCCGGGCCTGCAGGAACGGTGGGGCGCCACGGTGCTGCACTGCCCGTACTGCCACGGCTGGGAGGTGCGCGATCGCACGATCGGCGTGCTCGCCACGAGCGCGGCGAGCCTGCATCAGATCGAGCTGCTGCGGCAGTGGAGCGACGACGTCGTCGCGTTCGTGCACGCCGCGGGCGAGCTGCCCGCCGAGGCGCTGTCGCGCATGCGAGCGCGCGGCATCCGCGTCGTCGGCGCCGAGGTCGCGGCCGTGCTCGGCGAGGGCGCGGCGATCGCGGCGGTGCGCACCGTCGACGGCGAGGAGCACGCCGTCGACGCCATCTTCACGGGTGGCACGCTCGTGCCGCACGACGACGCCGTCCGCCACCTGGGGCTCGCGCGCGTCGACGGGCCCGCGGGCAGCACCCTCGCCGTCGACCAGCTCGGTGCGACGAGCCATCCGCGCGTCTTCGCTGCCGGCAACGTCGTCGTGCCGTTCGGCAACGTGCCGCTGTCGATGGGCACCGGCTCGATGGCGGGCGCAGGCGTCAACGCGGCGCTCGTCGGCCTCGACGCCGCCGAGGCGCTCGCCGTGCAGGCGCGCGACGAGGTCGCCGCGCCTGCGGTCGAGCCCGACGCCTACTGGGAGGACCGCTACGCCCACCGCAGGCACTGGTCGGGTCGCGCGAACGCTGCGATGGTCGAGGTCGTCCGCGAGCTGGCACCGGGACGAGCGCTCGATCTCGGCAGCGGCGAGGGCGGCGACCTCGTGTGGCTCGCCGAGCACGGCTGGCACGCGACGGGGGTCGACATCGCGCCGACGGCGGCGCGGCGCGCGGCGCAGGCAGCGCAGCGTGCAGGGGTCGGCGAGCGCGTCCGCACGATCGCAGCGGACCTCGCGACCTGGGAGCCCGATGCCGAGGTCGAACTCGTCGCGGGGAGCTTCCTGCAGTCGCCCGTGCTCCTCGATCGCGGCGCCATCGTGCGCAGGATGGCCGAGCACGTCGCCGTCGGCGGTCACGTGCTCGTCGTCGCGCACGCGGCGGTGCCGTCGTGGGCGCCGCCTGCGATGCGCCACGGGCACGACGAGCTGCCCTCGCCGGAGCAGATCGTCGACGAGCTCGCGCTCGGCGACGCGTGGACGGTCGTCGTCGCCGAGGTGCGCACGCGCCCCGTCGAGGCGCCGGACGGCTCTCGCGCGACGCTCGACGACGCCGTCGTGCTGCTGCGCCGCGCGGCATAGCGGCACCGAAGGCCCCGCGCACGACGAAGCGGGCCCGCACCCGAAGGTGCGAGCCCGCTGTCGTGCTGTGCTGGCTAGAGCGCGCGGATGTTCGTCGCCTGCAGGCCGCGCTGGCCCTGCTCGACGTCGAACTCCACGGCCTGGCCGTCGTACAGGTCGCGGCGGCCCGAGCCCTCGATCGCGCTGAAGTGCGCGAAGAGGTCGGCGGAGCCGTCCTCGGGAGCGATGAAGCCGAAGCCCTTCTCAGAGCTGAACCACTTGACGGTGCCGGTGGCCATGTCGTCATTCCTTCGTTTGTCGTTGGTCGGCGAGTGCCGACCGGGTCTCGCAGCGATGCAATTTCGATGCGGGTCCGCCCGTGCGGGTGCACGAGCGAGTCTGTGGGAGCCGCGGTCGCGGCTGGTGGTGGGCGGATGGTCGGGCGTCGCGGAATCTGCAGCGACAGCCATCGACGCTGCCGGACGACGCCGGCGAATGGCCCTCGAAGCGGACCCAAGGAGCCGGGCCCGTGACACCAGCCTACGCGTCTCGGGCCTCTTCCGCAGCCCCCACGCCGCGACGAAGTCCCACGGCGGCCTCGCTGGCCTGCCACAGTGCGTCGACGAGGCCCGTGTCGTGGGCGCGTCGCGAGGCCCTGCCGAGCCTGCGCTGGTCGTAGTACGCACCGGGATCCCACGACACGCCCGGGGTCCATTCGGCGCCGGGGGAGCCCTCCGCGAGCATCGCGAGCGTCTCGCCCGCGTACGTGTCGGTCGTGAGGAGTCGGCGCAGCACGCCGCGGTAGATCCAGCGCAGCGCGCTCGTGGAGTCGGAGCCGAACGACGTCGCGACGACGCCGGGGTGGAAGGCGACGGCGTGGATGCCCGGCAGGTGCGCCTCCACGCCGCGAGCGAAGAGCACGTTGGCGAGCTTCGCGTTGCCGTACGCCTTCGCAGGCGAGTAGCCACGGTGCATCGTGAGGTCGGCGACGTCGAGCCGCGCCCACTGGTGCGCGGCGCTCGCCGTCTGCACGACGAGACCGTCGCCGGCGCGCAGCGCGTCGCGCAGCAGGTGCGTGAGGAGGAACGGCGAGAGGTGATTGACCTGCAGCGTCGCCTCGTTGCCGTCGACCGTCAGCCGCCGGCGTCCGAGGATGCCGCCCGCGTTGCTCACGAGCACGTCGAGCCGCCCGTCGGTCGCGGCGAGCACGTCGGCGGCGAGGGCGCGCACGTCGTCGAGCCTGGCGAGGTCGGCCACGAAGGCGTCGCCGCCGATGTCGGCGGCGACGGCAGCCGTGCGCGCTGCGTCGCGTCCGGCGACGAGCACCCGGTGCCCGTCGGCGGCGAGTCGGCGTGCCGCGACGGCGCCGATGCCGTCGGAGGCGCCCGTGACGAGGATGGTTCGGCTCATGACTGCGAGCCTGGCACGTCGTGGGGTGCCGATGCGCCGGGGTCGACGGATCCGGGCTCGAAGCGGTATCCCATGCCCGCCTCGGTGAGCAGGTGGCGCGGATGCGAGGGCTCGGGCTCGAGCTTCTTGCGCAGCTGCGACGCGTACAGTCGCAGCGAGCCGGTGTCGCGCACGTGCCGCATGCCCCACACCTCCTCGAGCAGCGCCTGCCGCGTGACGAGGCGCGAGGGGCTGCGCAGCAGCATGCCGAGCATCGACCACTCGGTGGGCGTGAGTCGCACGGGCACGCCGGACTTCGTGGCGGTGCGCGCGGCGAGGTCGACGACGACGTCGGCGAACGCCACGACGGGGTCGGTCTCCTGCGCGGGGATGCGCCGGGTCAGGGCGCGGATGCGCGCGAGCAGCTCGTCGATCTGGAACGGCTTCGTCACGTAGTCGTCGGCGCCCGCATCGAGGGCCTCGACCTTGTCGGCGGCACCCGTGCGGCCGGAGACGACGAGGATCGGCGTCGTCGACCAGCCGCGCAGCGCGGCGATGACCTCGACCCCGTCGAGCCTCGGCATGCCGAGGTCGAGCATCACGAGGTCTGGGTGGGTGTCGATCGCGACGGCGACGGCCTCGCCGCCGTCGCCCGCCGTCACGACGTCGTAGCCCTTCGCGCCGAGCGTGATGCGCAGCGCGCGCAGCATCTGCGGGTCGTCGTCGGCGATGAGGATCCTCATGCGCCCCTCCCGTCCGCGCCGTCTCCGGCGACCGCGCGGAGCGTGACGACCATCGTGAGCCCGCCGCCGGGGGTGTCCTCGGCGTCGAGCCTGCCACCCATGCCCTCGGCGAATCCGCGCGAGAGGGCGAGGCCGAGGCCGAGGCCCGTGGCGTTGTCGGTGTCGCCGAGGCGTTGGAACGGCACGAACACGTCGTCTCTGCGCTCCGCGGGGATGCCGGGGCCGTGGTCGACGACGCGCAGCTCGACGTGGCCGCCGAACGCGCTCGTCGCGATGCGCACGCGCGTGCCCTCCGGCGCGTGACGCTGCGCGTTCGCCACGAGGTTGACGACGACGCGCTGCAGCAGCACGGGGTCGGCGGCGACGAGCGTGCCCTCGCGATCGAGGTCGAGCTCGACGTCGTGGGGTGCGAGCGAGAGCTCCTCGAGCGCGGGCAGCACGACGTCGGCGGGGTCGACGGCGACGCTCGACACCGCGAGCACCCCCGCTTGCGCGCGCGAGACGTCGAGGAGGTCGGTGAGGAGGGTCGTGAGGGCGTCGAGCGACTCCTCGGCGGTCGCGAGCAGCTCGGCACGATCGGATGCCGACAGGCGGTCGCCGGCTGCGCGGAGCCCGCCGACCGCGGCCCCGGCTGCCGCGAGCGGACGTCTCAGGTCGTGGCTCAGCGCCGCGAGCAGTGCGGTGCGCACCTTGTCGGTCGCGGCGAGGGGCGCGACCTCGCTCGCGACCTCGACGAGGTCGTCGCGCTCGAGCGCGGCCTCGAGCTGCGCGACGATGACCGACAGCAGTCGTCGCTCGCCCGCGTCGAGGTCGCGACCGTGCAGCGCGAGCGTCGCGTCCCCTCCGACGGGGATGCTCGTGGGCGTGCCCACGAGCGAGCCTGCGCGAGCGGTCGTGGTCCCTGCATCCACGAGCGCGACGCCGTCGAGCGAGAAGGCCTCGCGGGTGCGGTCGACGAGCGCCTGCACCGCGCCGGTGCCGCGCAGCACGCTGCCTGCGACGGCCGCGACCAGCTCGGACTCGGCCGCGGCGCGGCGGGCGTGCCGCGTCTTGCGCGCTGCCTGGTCGACGACGATGCTCACGAGCACGGCGATCACGACGTAGAGGCCGAGCGCCCATGCCTGCGCGGGATCCTGGATCGTCACGGTGTAGTACGGCGCGACGAACAGGACGTTGAGGGTGAGCCCGCTCATGATCGCGGCGAAGACGGCGGGCCACACGCCGCCGATGAGCGCGACGACGACGACGAGCAGCTGGAAGGCGAGCACGTCGGACGTGATCGACTCGGGGCTGCGCAGCGTCCACAGCCCCCATGCCAGGAGCGGTCCCACGGCGACGGCGACGGCGAATCCGGCGACGCGGCGTCGGAGCGACAGCGCGCCGCCGAGTCGCGGCAGGCGCGCGCGCGAGCGGCCGGCCGCGGCGGCGTCGTGGGTGATGACGTGCACGTCGATCGTGCCGGCCTTGGCGATGACGGTCTGCCCGATGCCGGGGCCCGTGAGCGCCGCCTGCAGCCTGCTGCGCCGGGAGGCGCCGATGACGAGCTGCGTCGCGTTCACGGCCCTCGCGAAGCCGACGAGCGCCTCTGGGACGTCGTCGCCGACCACCTGGTGGTAGCTGCCGCCCAGCTGCTCGACGAGCGCGCGCTGCCTGGCGAGGGCCTCGGGGTCGCCTGCGCGCAGCCCGTCCTGCGTCGTCACGTGCACGGCGAGCAGCTCGCCGCCGGAGGATCGGGAGGCGATGCGCGCGCCGCGCCGCAGCAGGGTGTCGCCCTCTCGGCCTCCCGTGAGGGTCACGACGACGCGTTCGCGCGCCTCCCACGGCGTGTCGATGCCCTGCTCGGCGCGGTAGCGCTGCAGCGCCTGGTCGACCTCGTCGGCGAGCCACAGCAGCGCGAGCTCGCGCAGGGCGGTGAGGTTGCCGAGCCGGAAGTAGTTCGACAGCGCGGCGTCGATCCGCTCCGCCGGGTAGATGCGCCCGCCGGCGAGGCGGTCGCGCAGCGCCTGCGGCGACAGGTCGACGACCTCGACCGTGTCGGCCTCGCGCAGCACGCGATCGGGGATCGTCTCGCGCTGCACGATGCCGGTGATGCGCTGCACGACGTCGTGGAGCGACTCGATGTGCTGGATGTTCACGGTCGAGACGACGTCGATGCCCGCAGCGAGCAGGTCGTGCACGTCCTGCCAGCGCTTGTCATTGCGGCTGCCGGGGGCGTTCGTGTGCGCGAGCTCGTCGACGAGCGCGACGCCGGGCGCTCTGGCGAGCACCGCGTCCAGGTCCATCTCCTCGAGCCGCATGCCTCGGTGCGCCGTCTCGGCGCGCGGCACGACCTCGAGCCCGTCGATCATCGCGGCCGTCGCGGCGCGGCCGTGCGTCTCGACGAGCGCGACGACGACGTCGGCCCCCTCGAGGCTCAGTCGCCTGCCCTCCTCGAGCATCGCGTACGTCTTGCCGACGCCGGGGGCGGCGCCCAGCAGCACGCGCAGCCGCCCCCGTGCCATCTCAGCCCTCCAGCTCGTCGAGTGCCAGGTTGAGCTCCAGCACGTTCACGGTCGCGGCGCCGACGTATCCGGCGAGCGGCTCGGTCGTGTGCTCGTCCACGAGTGCGCGGACCGCATCGACGTCGAGGCCGCGGGCCTCGGCGACGCGCCGCACCTGGATCGCAGCGTACTCGGGCGAGATGTGCGGGTCGAGTCCCGATGCCGATGCCGTCACGGCATCCGCTGGGACGTCCTCGATCGGCACGTCGTTGAACTCGGAGACCTGCTCGCGTCGCTCCTCGACGGCAGCGATGAGGTCGGGATGCTCGGAGCCGTGGTTGGACCCGGAGGACGCCTGCCCGTCGTAGCCGTCGCCCGCAGCAGACGGGCGGGGCTGGAAGGAGTCGACGAGCGGGGCGCCGTCGGCGTCCGTGAACGGCTGGCCGATGAGGGAGGAGCCGACGACGTGGCCCTCGTCGTCGCGCACGAGCGAGCCGTTCGCCTGCGACGGCATGACGAGCTGGCCGATGCCGGTGACGACGAGCGTGTAGAGCACGCCGGTGACGATCGTGAAGAGCGCGATCGCCCGCACGGACACCCAGAGGGTGCGCACGGTGGTCCTGGTGGTTGCCATGATGTCTCGATTCAGAATCCGGGGATGAGGCGCACGACGAGGTCGATGAGCCAGATGCCGACGAACGGCGCGACGAGTCCGCCGACGCCGTAGACGAGGAGGTTGCGGCCGAGCAGCCTCGAGGCCGACACCGGGCGGTAGCGCACGCCGCGCAGCGCGAGCGGGATGAGCAGCACGATGACGATCGCGTTGAAGATCACCGCCGACAGCACCGCCGATGCCGGGGAGTGGAGTCCCATGACGTTGAGGGCTGCGAGCCCGGGGAAGACGCCCATGAACATCGCGGGGATGATCGCGAAGTACTTCGCGACGTCGTTCGCGATCGAGAACGTCGTGAGCGCACCGCGGGTGATGAGCAGCTGCTTGCCGATGCGCACGACGTCGATGAGCTTCGTCGGGTCGGAGTCGAGGTCGACCATGTTGCCGGCCTCCTTCGCCGCCGACGTGCCCGACTGCATGGCGACGCCGACGTCGGCCTGCGCGAGCGCGGGCGCGTCGTTCGTGCCGTCGCCGGTCATCGCGACGAGGTTGCCGCCCGCCTGCTCCGTGCGGATGAGGGCGAGCTTGTCCTCGGGCGTCGCCTCGGCGAGATGGTCGTCCACGCCGGCCTCCTTCGCGATCGCGGCCGCGGTGAGCGGGTTGTCGCCCGTGATCATGACGGTGCGGATGCCCATGGCTCGCAGCTCCGCGAAGCGCTCGGCGAGGCCCTCCTTCACGATGTCCTTGAGGTGGACGACGCCGAGCGCGCGCGCACGCTCGCCCCGGGGTGCGACGGCGACGACCAGGGGTGTGCCGCCCGACTGCGAGATGGCGTCGGTCGTCGTCTCGAGCTCGCGCACGCCGGCCGCGTCGAGCGGCGAGCCCTCTGCCGCGAGCCACGCCTGCACGGCAGACACGGCTCCCTTGCGGATGCGCGTGCCGTCCGCCCGGTCGAGGCCGGACATGCGGGTCTCGGCGGTGAACGGCACGATCTCGCCGTCACGGTGCTCGCGCACCTCCATGCCCTCCTCGCGGGCCAGGTCGACGATCGACTGCCCCTCGGGGGTGGGGTCCGCGAGCGAGGAGATCGCGGCGAGTCCCAGCAGCTCGGTCCGTTCGACGCCGGCGAGCGGGACGACGTCGGATGCGCGACGGTTGCCGTACGTGATGGTGCCGGTCTTGTCGAGCAGCAGGGTCGTGACGTCGCCAGCGGCCTCGACGGCGCGGCCCGACATCGCGAGGACGCCGCGCTGCACGAGCCGGTCCATGCCTGCGATGCCGATCGCGCTCAGCAGCGCGCCGATCGTCGTGGGGATGAGGCAGACGAGCAGCGCGACGAGCACGGCGATGGAGACGGGGCTCGCGACGTAGGCGGCGACGGGGTTGATCGTGAGCGTCACGATGACGAAGACGATCGACAACGAGGCCAGCAGGATGTCGAGCGCGATCTCGTTCGGCGTCTTCTGCCGAGCCGCACCCTCGACGAGCGAGATCATGCGGTCGACGAACGTCTCGCCCGGCTTGGCCGTGATGCGCACGACGATGCGGTCCGAGAGCACGCGCGTGCCGCCCGTGACGGCGCTGCGGTCGCCGCCGGACTCGCGGATGACGGGTGCGGACTCGCCGGTGATGGCCGACTCGTCGACGGACGCGACACCCCAGACGACGTCGCCGTCGCCGGGGATGAGCTCGCCTGCGGTGATGACGACGTGGTCGCCGAGCCGCAGGTCGTTCGATGCGACGGCCGTGGTCTCGGCGTCGGTCGCGCCCGCGTCGCGCGCTGCGTCGTAGGCATCGAGTCGGCTGGCCATGGTGCTCGTGCGCGTGGCGCGGAGGCTGTCTGCCTGCGCCTTCCCTCGCCCCTCCGCGATGGCCTCGGCGAAGTTCGCGAACAGCACCGTCAGCCACAGCCAGAGCGCGATGAGGGCCGTGAAGGCCACGGGCACGTCGGAGCCCGCCGACCGGGCAGGCCCGCCGAGGAACGGCTCGGCGACGGCCAGGAGCGTCGTGAGCACGGCGCCGACCCACACGATGAGCATGACGGGGGAGTGCCACAGGTGACGGGGGTCGAGCCTGCGGACGGCGCCGGGCAGCGCCTGGCGCACCTGCGACCAGTCGAGGACCGCGCGCGCGGCCCGTTCCGGTGCGTCGGCGGAGCCAGAGGCCTGCGGTGCGGGGACGGTGGTGGTGGACATCAGAGCGAGAGCCCTTCTGCGAGCGGACCGAGGGCGAGCACCGGGAAGTAGGTGAGCGCGGTCACGAGGATGATGACGCCGACGAGCAGTCCGACGAACTGCGGGCGGTGCGTGGGGAGGGTGCCCGTGGTCGCGGGCACGACGTCCTGCTTCGCGAACGAGCCGGCGAGGGCGAGGACGAGGACGATCGGCACGAAGCGGCCAAGCAGCATCGCGACGCCGAGCGCGGCGTTGAGCCAGTCCGTGTTCGCCGTGAGGCCCGCGAAGGCGGAGCCGTTGTTGTTCGAGGCGGACGCGAAGGCGTAGAGCAGCTCGGTGACGCCGTGGGGGCCGGGGTTCCAGATCGACGTGGCGATCACGTCGTCGCGCACGCCCGGCAGCCCGAGCGACAGGGCGACGCCGCCGAGCAGCAGCGCGGGCGTCGTGAGGATGGAGAGCGCGGCGAGCTGCATCTCGCGCGCCGTGATCTTCTTCCCCAGGTACTCCGGGGTGCGTCCGACCAGGAGGCCGGCGACGAACACCGCGATGATCGCCATGACGAGGATGCCGTAGAGGCCAGCACCGACGCCGCCTGGCGAGACCTCGCCGAGCATCATGTTCACGAGCGGGACCATGCCGCCCAGGGGCGTGTACGAGTCGTGCATCGAGTTGACGGCACCCGTGGAGGTGCCGGTCGTCGAGACCGCGAACAGCACGGACGCGGGGATGCCGAAGCGGGTCTCCTTGCCCTCCATCGCGGCGCCCGCGAGCTGCGTCGCCGTGCCTCCGCCTGCGAGCTCGAACGCCGTCGCAGCCGTCCACGCAGCGAGGTAGAGGGTCGTCATGGCCGCGAGGATCGCGTATCCCTGTCGGCGATCGCCGAGCATCGTGCCGAGCATGCGCGGCATCGCGGAGGGGATGAGCAGCAGCAGGACGACCTGCAGCATGCTCGTCCATCCGGTGGGGTTCTCGAACGGATGCGCCGAGTTCGCGTTGAAGAAGCCGCCGCCGTTGGTGCCGATCAGGCGAATCGACTCCTGCGACGCGACGGGCCCGCCAGGCAGCAGCTGGGTGAGTCCGGCGAGGGTGGTGGTCTCCTGGAAGCCCGCGAAGTTCTGGATGACGCCGCCGGCGAGCAGGGCGAGCGCGCCCAGGAGCGACAGCGGCATGAGGATGCGCAGCGAGCCGCGGGTGAGGTCGACCCAGAAGTTGCCGATCGTGCCGGAGCGTCGCGATGCGAAGCCGCGCACGAGTGCGACCGCGACGGCCATGCCGACCGCTGCCGACACGAAGTTCTGCGTCACGAGCCCCGCGAGCTGCACCGTGTATCCCAGCGTCTGCTCGGGGGAGTAGGACTGCCAGTTGGTGTTCGTCGTGAACGACACCGCCGTGTTGAACGACAGCAGCTCGCCGACTGCGGGAAGCCCGAGCGAGGCCGGCAGCAGCTCCTGGGTGCGCTGCAGCAGGTAGACGGCGAGCACGCTCACGAGCGAGAAGGACAGCAGCGAGCGCGCGTACGCGGTCCAGGTCTGCTCCGACGACGAGTCGACGCCGATGACCTTGTAGATGGCGCGCTCGACGCGCCAGTCCCTCGCCGAGGTGTAGACCCACGCCATGGCGTCGCCGAGCGGTCTGTGCACGAGCGCGAGCGCGACGAGCACCGTGGCGAGGGATGCGATGGCGACGGCCCACTGGCCGCCGACGTCGGCCATCAGAACCGCTCCGGGCGCAGCAGCGCGGCGACGAGCAGGCAGATGGCACCCACCGCGAGGATCGCGCTGAGGATCTCGAAGACGATCACAGGCGCTCGACCCCCCGCACGAGGAGCCCGAGGAGGGCGAAGAGGGCGAGCACGCTCGCGACGACGATGATGTCGAGCATCAGGATCACTCCGTTGCCGTGGCCGACGCGTTCGCAGTCGAACGCGGATGCCCGAGGCACCGGAGGCGATCCAACGCTCGTGAGCGACCCTCCGGCCGCGATCCTCACGGAATCCTCACGCCCGGGCCGATGCCCTCACGACCTCCGCACGGCTACAGTCGTCCCTCGTGCGAGCCGCGTGGACATCCGTGACCGCGCGTCGACGTCCCAACCCCGCCCGCCGCGTCTTCGCCGGGTTCGTCGTGCTCAACCTCGCCGGCTGGGCGCTCCTCGCCCTGCCGATCTCGTCGACGCCCGAGGGGTCGTCGTCGTGGATCGACGCGCTCTTCACCGCCGTGTCCGCCGCGTGCGTCACGGGGCTCACCGTCGTCGACACCGCGTCGTACTGGACGCCGTTCGGCCAGGGCGTCATCCTCGCGCTCATCCAGCTCGGCGGGCTCGGCGTCATGGTCTTCACGACGCTCGTGGGCGTGCTCGTGCTGCGCAGGCTCACGATCGGCGCGCGCGTGGGGGCTGCGACCGAGACGCACAGCCAGGGCATCGGCGAGATCGGTCGCATCGTGCGCGCGATCGTCGCGACGTCCCTCGTCGTGGAGGCGGCGGTGGCGCTCGCGTTGCTGCCGCGCTTCCTGCTCGGCTACGGCGAGTCGTTCGGCGACGCGGTCTGGCTCAGCGTGTTCCACGCGGTGTCGTCCTACAACAACGCGGGCTTCGCGCTGTACGGCGACAACCTCATCGGGTTCGTGGACGACCCGTTCGTGTGCATCCCGCTCATGGTCTCGACCGTCGTGGGCGGGCTCGGCATCCCCGTGATCCTGCAGGTGCTCAAGCGCGTCTCCAGGCGCACGCGCGTGCTGTCGCTGCATGCGCTGCTCGTGCTGGCGGGCACCGCGGTGCTGCTGCCGGTCGGGGCGCTCGCGATCGGTGCGCTCGAGTGGTCGAACCCGGGCACGCTGGGCGCGCTCGACCCCGGCAGTCGCGTGCTCACGAGCATCTTCCACTCCGTGCAGACGCGCACGGCGGGCTTCAACGCCGTCGACGTCGGGCAGATGCGGCCGGAGACGCTGCTCGTCATGGACGTGCTCATGCTCATCGGCGGCGGACCTGCCGGCACGGCAGGCGGCATCAAGATCACGACCTTCGCCGTGCTGCTGTTCATCATCGCCGCCGAGGTGCGCGGCGACGGCACGGTGCACGCGTTCGGCAGACGGCTCTCGCGTGCCGTGCACCGCGAGGCGATCACGGTCGCGCTGCTCGCCCTCGCCCTCGTCGTCGCCGCGACGCTCGCGATCCTCGTGCTCACCGACGAGCCGTTCGAGCGCGTGCTGTTCGAGGCGGTCAGCGCGTTCGCGACCGTCGGGCTCTCGACGGGCATCACCGCGGACCTCGGCTGGCCGAGCCAGCTGATCCTCGTCGTCCTCATGTTCCTCGGCCGCGTCGGTCCGGCGACCGTCGCGACCGCCATCGCCCTGCGCCGCACGAGGCGCGCGTTCGAGCTCCCGAAGGAGAGGCCCCTCATTGGCTAGGCAGCATCGCATCCGTCACGACTCCGCCGTCGCGGTCATCGGGCTCGGCCGCTTCGGCGCCGCGCTCGCGATCGAGCTCGCCGACCACGGCACGGAGGTGCTGGGCGTCGACGCCCACGAGGACGTCGTCCAGTCGCTCCACGGCACCCTGTCGCACGTCGTCCAGGGCGACTCGACCGATCCCGCGCTCGTCGAGCAGCTGGGCCTCGGCGACTACGCGCGCGTCGTCGTCGCGATCGGCTCCGACGTCACCGCATCGATCCTCACCACGAGCCAGCTGCTGCGCGCGGGCGCAGGCGAGGTGTGGGCGAAGGCCATCTCGTCGCAGCACGCCGTGATCCTCGAGCAGCTCGGCGTGCACCACGTCGTGAGCCCGGAGGCAGACATGGGTCGTCGCGTCGCGCACATGGTGCGCGGATCGTCGGACGACTACCTCGAGGTCGACGGTCGCTACGGCGCGATGCTCGTCGTCGTGCCGCGCGCGCTCTCGGGGGTGCCGCTGCGCGAGCTCGGCCTGCAGCGCGACCACGGCGTCGTCGTGGTCGCGACTCGCCAGGGGGAGGCGCTGCAGAACGCGAACGTCGAGACGCGCCTGGCAGCGGGCGGCTCGGTGCTCGTCGCCGGCCAGACGAGCATGGTCGAGGCGTTCGCGGCGCATGCCGCCTCGCTGCGCGCGGCGGAGGGATAGCCGGCGCCGTCAAGCCCCGCGGCAGCGGCCCTCGGCGGGCGTAGCGTCCACTGCAGGAGGACGACATGAGCGACGAGCACGAGCAGGGCACGAATCCGGGCGGTGGCCTCGAGGAGGTCGCGGCCGGCGGTCATCAGGACCGCGCGGAGCAGTGGGAGAAGGACGACGGCGCTGGCAGCGCCCACGACGACGCCGCGCAGGACACGGCGGGCCAGTGGGTCGGCGAGGGCGGGTCGTCGCGGCAGTCGCAGGACGCCGCGCACCAGCGGAGCGGCGACGAGGCCGCGCAGGGCGAGCAGGACACCGCCGCCCAGTGGTACGAGGAGGGCGAGGGGCGCACCGACGGCGACGGACGGTAGCGACGCGTCGTCGCGCCCTCCGTCGGGTGCCGCTACTGTGGCGGCGATGGGACATCTCACGTACGCAGGCGCGACCGAGTACCAGATCGAGGATCGGATGCTCGCGCATCTGAAGACGGTCATCGCCTCGAAGCTGCGACGGCAGGAGTCGTTCCTCGTCTCGTGGACGGTCGAGCCCGACTCGGGCTCCGGACGGGTGAGCCTGTGGCTGTCGCCCTCGGTGCCGCTCGAGTTCCGCTTCGCGGGCTCTCGCCCGCCGCAGCTGAACCCCGTGTGGCTCGAGGTGCTCGCGGAGATGGCGAACACCCCGAGGGGTCTCGTGCTCGTCGGCGAGTCGGAGGCCGAGGCCATCCACCGCGGCGAGGCGCCCGCCGAGCGCTGATCCCACCCTGGCACCCCTGCTCGTCGACCGGTTCGGCGTGCAGTGGCTCGTGGACGTCGTCCCGGCACCCACCGAGCAGCGCCGTCGTAGGCTGGCCGCACCGCCACTGCGAAGGAGCAGCCATGAACGACACGATCGTCGCCGGATACGCCCGCACCCCGTTCGCCCGCTACCTGGGGCAGCTCGCGCAGACCTCGTCGATCGAGCTCGGCGGCCATGCCGCCGCCGCCGCGCTCGCGAAGGCGGGCGTCGCACCCGAGGCGGTCCAGACGGTCATCGTCGGCCAGGTGCTGCCTGCCACGGTCGGGCAGAACCCGCCGCGCCAGGCGGCCGTCGCCGCAGGCGTGCCGATGAGCGTGCCCGCGCTCGGCATCAACGCCGTGTGCCTGTCGGGCACCGAGGCCGTCGTCGCCGCCCATCGCCTCATCCAGCTCGGCGAGGCCGACGTCGTGCTCGCGATCGGGCAGGAGTCGATGTCGCTCGCGCCGCACGCGGCACCCATGCGCACCGGCCAGCGATTCGGGCAGCTCGCCCTCGTCGACACCATGGAGCACGACGGCCTCACCGACGCGTTCGAGCGCCGCTCGATGGGGGCCTCGACCGAGTCGTACAACGCAGGCCTCGGCGTGAGCCGCGACGAGCAGGACGCCTTCGCGGCCGCGTCGCATCAGCGCCTCGCCGCGGCGCAGGACGCGGGCCTGCTCGACGACGAGATCGCCCCCATCGAGGTGCGCGCGGGGCGCGACACCGTGCTCGTGAGCGTCGACGACGGCGGGCGTCGCGACACGACCGCCGAGTCGCTGTCGTCGCTGCGTCCCGCCTTCGACCGCGAGCACGGCACCATCACGGCAGGCAACGCGTCGCAGATCACCGACGGTGCAGCCGCGGTCGTGCTCGTGTCGAGCTCCTACGCGGCCGAGCACGGCATCGCGGGACTCGCGAAGGTGCGGGCGACGGGTCTCGTGGCGGGCCCCGACGTGTCGCTGCACGCGCAGCCGTCGAACGCGATCGCGCAGGCGTTGGCGCGTGCGGGCGCGAGCGCCTCCGACCTCGTCGCCGTCGAGATCAACGAGGCGTTCGCCGCGGTCGGCATCGTCTCGACGCGCGAGCTCGGCGTCGACCCGGCGATCGTGAACGCGAACGGCGGCGCGATCGCGCTCGGCCACCCCATCGGCGCCTCCGGTGCACGCATCGTCGGGCACCTCGCGCGGCGCCTGCAGGCCGCGGGTCCCGGGTCGCTCGGCGCGGTCGGCATCTGCGGCGGCGGCGGCCAGGGCAGCGCCGTCGTGCTCGAGGCGCTGTAGGGCAGGAATGGCGCGAGGGATGCGCACGTTGCCCATGCACGTGCGCATCTCCATCCTCGACCTCGCCCCCGTCAGCAGGCACGAGTCGGTCGCCGACTCCCTGAGCGGCAGCGTGCAGCTTGCCCAGGCGGCCGAGCGGCACGGCTTCGAGCGCGTCTGGTACGCCGAGCACCACAACATGCCGACGATCGCCTCGAGCGCGACGGCCGTGCTCATCGCGCACATCGCCGCCCACACCTCGACGATCCGGCTCGGCGCGGGCGGCATCATGCTGCCGAACCATGCGCCGTTGACGATCGCCGAGCAGTTCGGCACGCTCGCGACCCTGCATCCGAACCGCATCGACCTCGGCCTCGGCCGAGCGCCGGGCACCGATCAGCGCACCCTGCACGCGCTGCGGCGCGACCCGCGCGTCGCCGAGCAGTTCCCGCACGACGTCCGCGAGCTGCAGGGCTACCTGTCGGGTGCGTCGATCGTGGAGGGCGTGCAGGCCGTGCCGGGTGCGGGCACGAACGTGCCGCTGACGATCCTCGGCTCGAGCCTGTTCGGCGCGGAGCTCGCGGCGGCGTACGGCCTGCCGTACGCGTTCGCGTCGCACTTCGCCCCCGACCTGCTGCTGCAGGCGGTGCGCGTCTACCGAGACGCGTTCCAGCCCTCCGCGCAGCTCGCGGAGCCGTTCGTGATCGCCGCGTTCAACGCGATCGTCGCGCCGACCCGCGAGGAGGCCGCCGAGATGGATGCCGTGGTGCGCCGCTCGCGCATCCGCGGGTTCCTGCTCCGCGGCGCCGCGCAGGCCGAGTCGGTGTCCGACGAGGACCTCGACGTGCTGTCCGAGTCTCCGCAGGGCAGGCAGATCCTCGGCATGATGCGTCGCTCGGTCGTGGGCACGGGCGACGACGCGGCTGCGGCGATCGAGGCGTTCGCCCAGGAGGCCTCGGCCGACGAGGTCATGCTCGCGGTGCACGGCACGAGCGCCGCCGAGCGGGTGCGCGCCCTCGACCTGCTCGCCGCAGCGCGCGCAGCGGTGTCCGCCGCGTAGTCGCCCCTCGTCAGCGCCAGACGCCGCTCGAGCCGCGCCGATGGCTGCCGAGCAGGTGGGTGTCGACGATGCCGACCGCCTCCATGAGCGCGTGCATCGTCGTGGGCCCGACGTGCGCGAAGCCTGCCGCGCGCAGCGCCTTCGCCAGCGCGACCGACTCCGGGCTCGACGTGGGCACGTCTGCGGACGTCTCGGGTCGCGGCGTCGACTCGGGCTGGAACGACCACACGAAGGATGCGAGCCCTTCGCCGTCGCGCAGGGCGATCGTCGCGCGCGCGTTGCCGATCGTCGCGTCGACCTTGCGACGGTTGCGCACGATGCCGGCGTCGGCGAGCAGGCGCTCGCGGTCGGCGTCGTCGAACGCGGCGACCACGTCGGGGTCGAAGCCTGCGAACGCCGCACGGAACGCGGGACGCTTCGCGAGGATCGTGCGCCACGACAGGCCCGACTGGAACGCCTCGAGCGAGAGACGCTCGAAGAGCCCGCGCTCGTCGCGCACCGGCATGCCCCACTCGGTGTCGTAGTAGTCGCGCAGCAGCGCGTCGGACGAGGCCCACGCGGGTCTCGCGAGCCCGTCGTCGCCCACCACGAGATCCGTCATGCACTCGACCCTAGGCTGATCGGGTGACGGACTCGCGGCGCACCCTCGCCGAGCGCCAGGCGTGGCGTCAGGGCCTCTCGGTCGCGCTCGCGACCGCCGCGTACGGCGTCTCGTTCGGTGCGCTGTCGGTCGCGAGCGGCCTCGACGTGCTGCAGACGTGCGCGCTGAGCCTGCTGATGTTCTCAGGCGGATCGCAGTTCGCGCTCGTCGGCGTCGTCGCAGGCGGCGGCGCGCCCGCGACGGCCGTGGCATCCGCCGCCGTGCTGGGCGTGCGCAACGCGCTCTACGGCCTCAGCGTGCGCCCGTGGCTCGGCGCACGCGGACCCATGCGGCTCGTCGCCGCGCATCTCACGATCGACGAGTCGACCGCGGTCGGGCTCGCGCAGACCGACGATCGCGCACGCCGCATCGGCTTCTGGGTGACCGGCATCGGCATCTACGCGGGGTGGAACGTCACGACCCTCGTCGGCGCGCTCGTGGGGGACGTGCTGGGCGACGTGCGCATGTGGGGGCTCGATGCCGCCGCGGCCGCGGCGTTCGTCGGGCTGCTGTGGCCCAGGCTGCGCTCGAGGCAGGCGATCGCGGTCGGCGTGGCGAGCGCCGTCGTCGCCGCGGCGCTCGTGCCTGCGCTGCCTGCAGGCGTCCCGGTGCTCGTCGCCGTCGTGGTCGCGCTCGTCGTCGGCTGGACGAACTGGCTCGGGGAGCGCGAGCGATGACGACGTGGCACGTCATCCTGCTCGCGTCGATCCTCGTCGCAGGCACGAAGGTGCTCGGCCACGTCGTGCCGGCGGGGCCGCTCGAGGGGCCGAGGCCGCGACGCATCCTCGAGCTCGTCACGGTGTCGCTGCTCGCGGCGCTCGTCGCGGTGCAGACGCTCGCCGACGGCACGGCGATCGTGCTCGACGCGCGCGTGCCCGCCGTGCTGCTCGCCGTCGTGCTCTACCGGCTGCGCGTGCCGTTCCTCGTCGTCGTCATCGCGGCCGCGGCGGTCGCGGCGCTGCTGCGCAGGCTCGCGGGCTGGGCGTAGCCTGGCGGGCCCCAGGCGCGTGACGTAGAGTGCCAGGATCCTCGAAGCACCGGCGAGGCGATCCTGGCGATCGCGTAGTCTGAACGTGCACTCGAACGTTGAGGCCCGAACCCGGGCCGACCCTGACTCTGGAGGCGGCATGGGCGATCGCGACGACGCTTCGCACGACGGCGACAGCACGCAGTCCTGGGGGCAGGACTACCAGCAGCAGCTCGCGTCGATGCTCTCGGGCGTCGGCACCGACGAGCAGGAGGCCATCGCGGCCCTGCCGTCCGGCTCGGCGCTGCTCATCGTGCGTCGTGGCCCCGACGTCGGGGCCAGGTTCCTGCTCGACCAGGACGTCACGGTCGCAGGCAGGCACCCAGACGCCGACATCTTCCTCGACGACGTGACGGTGTCGCGTCGGCATGCCGAGTTCACGCGTGCTGGCCGTGCGTTCGAGGTTCGTGACCTCGGCTCGCTCAACGGCACGTACTCGGCGGGCGAGCGCGTCGAGCGCGCGCCCCTGCGCGACGGCACCGAGGTGCAGGTCGGCAAGTTCCGACTCACGTTCTACGCGTCGCGCCACGACGT
This sequence comes from Agrococcus sp. AC640b, assembly GCF_979255995.1. Taxonomy (NCBI): domain Bacteria; kingdom Bacillati; phylum Actinomycetota; class Actinomycetes; order Micrococcales; family Microbacteriaceae; genus Agrococcus; species Agrococcus sp. AC640b. Next base: position 51,767 of record NZ_CEEDMM010000011.1, on the reverse strand, counting down.
CGGTCAGGGCGCATGAGCGCGCAGGCAGCGCCGCGCAGCCAGCACACCCTCCTGTCGATCGGCCAGGTGCTCGCGCGGCTCACGCCCGAGTTCCCGGACCTCGCCCCCTCGAAGCTGCGGTTCCTCGAGGACCAGGGCCTCGTCGCGCCGTCGCGCACGCCGAGCGGGTACCGCAAGTTCTCGGCGGCCGACGTCGAGCGCGTGCGGTACGTGCTCACGTTGCAGCGCGACCACTACCTGCCGCTCAAGGTCATCCTCAGCCACCTCGAGCAGGTCGACGCCGGCGAGGCGCAGCCGTTCACGGCCGGCAACGTCGTGTCGGAGGGGCCGAGCATCCTGCGCGTCGACCGCCGGCTGTCGCGGCGCGAGCTCGAGTCGTCGGCCGGCGCGTCGCGCACGCTCGTGCAGGAGGCGATCGTCGCGAGCCTCGTGCCGGCGGCGGAGCCGTACGACGAGCAGGCGCTGCGCGTCGTGCGCGCGCTCGTCGAGCTGCAGCGCTTCGGCATCGAGCCGCGCCATCTGCGCGGCATGCGGGCGTCGGCGGAGCGCGAGGCGTCGCTCATCGAGAGTGCCGTGCGGCCCGTGCTCGGACGGCGTGGCGAGGGCAAGCCGAGGGCTGCGGAGGCCGCGCGCGACATCGCGGGGCAGATCGCGTCGATCCGCGAGGTGCTCGGGCGGGATGCCATCGAGCGCGTCGCGCGCTGAGCGCGCGAGAATCTCCCGCGCATGTCGGAGGCCGGGCGTAGACTCGGCCGCGAAGAGCTCGACACGCCGACGCGACATGCATGGCGACGGACCCTGGGCTCTCTAGGCTTCGAGATGAAGGTTCAACTCCTGCTTGAAGGTTGATGAAGGGCACATGATGGCCGAGAACGAGACGACCCCCCGCTACGACTCGGGGCTGCTCTTCACCGACGGCCTGCCCGACGACGAGGACGTCCAGGGGTACCGCGGCGCGGATGCCGTGAAGGCCGCGGGCATCACCTACCGGCAGCTCGACTACTGGGCGCGCACCGACCTCGTCGTCCCCAGCATCCGCACGGCGCAGGGCTCGGGGTCGCAGCGCCTCTACGGCTTCCGCGACATCCTCGTGCTCAAGCTCGTCAAGCGACTGCTCGACACGGGCATCTCGCTGCAGCAGATCCGCGTCGCCGTCGCTCGACTGCGCGACGAGGGCGTCGGCGACCTCGCGCAGGTGCGCCTCGTCTCCGACGGCGCGAGCGTCTACCTCGTCACGAGCGCCGACGAGGTCATGGATCTGCTCGATCGCGGCCAGGGCGTCTTCGCCATCGCCGTCGGCACCGTCGTGCGCGAGGTGCAGAGCCAGCTCATCGAGCTCGACACGACGCCCGTCGAGCCGCTGCTCGACGAGCTCGCCGCACGCCGCGCGGCACGCACGCGCGCCTCGTAGGCCCAGCCGCACGACGCCACCGGCACGACGAAGGCGCCCACCGTGATCGGTGGGCGCCTTCGTCGTGCCGGTGGTCGCGAGCGTCAGTCGCGACGCTCCTCCTGCAGGTCCTCACCGGAGGCCTCGGCCTCGGCATCGCCGTCGGCTGCCGCGCTCGACGCGTCGAGCGCAGCGGTCGGTGCGGGCACCCGGCCGCCTGCGGCAGCCTCCTCGCCGCTCGCCGCGGCGGCGTCGAGCACGCGCTGCAGCAGCTCGTCGAACTGCAGCGCCATCTCCTGCGCGCCCTCGCCAGGCCACACGTGCAGCGGGCGCGCCGCCCCCTGCGCCTGCTGCATCGACGTGCGCTCCGGCAGGATCGTCTCGAGCACGAGCGGCCCGAACATGTCCTTGAGCTCCTGGATGCGGTACTGGTGCTCGAGCGACTGCGGGCGTGCGCGATTCACGACGATGCCGAGCGGCTGCAGCCTGGGGCTGAGGCCGCGGCGGATCTCCTCGATCGCGCGCAGGGCACGGTCGGCGGCCGCGACGGAGAAGAGGCCCGGCTCGGTGACGACCATGACGCGGTCCGACGCCGCCCACGCGGTGCGCGTGAGGGCGTTGAGGCTCGGGGCGCAGTCGATGAGCACGAGGTCGTACTCGGTCTCGAGCGTCGCGAGCGCCGTCTCGAGCCGCCAGATCTCCTTGATCGTCGGGTGCGGCCCGTCGAAGTTGATCGCGGACGGGCTGCCGATGAGCACGTCGATCGTGCCGCCGTGCCCCTCCGTCCACCCGGACGGCGCGATGGCCTGCCGCACGACCTTGTCGCGTGGATTGCCCAGCACGTCGGCGACGTTGAGACGGCCCTGGACGTCGATGTCCATGCCCGTCGACGCATCCGACTGGGGGTCCAGGTCGACCACGAGGGTGCGCAGTCCCTTCGCGAAGGCCGCCGAGGCGAGGCCGAGGGTGACGGTCGTCTTGCCGACGCCGCCCTTCAATGAGCTGATGGAGAGGACGTGCACGGTAGGTGAGCCTACCCCGACTACTGTGAGAAGACGCGCTGGCAGGCCCCTTCCGCACGATCCCTGGGAGACCCATGTTCCGCAAGATCCTCGTCGCGAACCGAGGCGAGATCGCGATCCGTGCATTCCGCGCGGCGAACGAGCTCGGCATCCGCACCGTCGCCGTGTACGCCCACGAGGATCGCAACTCGCTGCACTGCCAGAAGGCAGACGAGGCCTACCAGGTCGGCGAGCCCGGTCATCCCGTGCGCGCCTACCTCGACGTCGACGACATCGTGCGCGTCGCGAAGGAGTCCGGAGCCGACGCGATCTACCCCGGCTACGGCTTCCTCTCCGAGAACCCGCGACTCGCCACGGCCGCCGCCGAGGCCGGCATCACCTTCGTCGGCCCGCCCGCCAAGGTGCTCGCCTCGGCGGGCAACAAGGTCACCGCGAAGGAGCAGGCCATCGCCGCCGGCGTGCCCGTCCTGCGCTCGACGCCTGCGTCGAACGACCTCGACGAGCTGCTCGCCGGCGCCGACGAGATCGGCTTCCCCGTCTTCTGCAAGGCCGTCGCAGGCGGTGGAGGACGCGGCATGCGCCTCGTGCAGACGCGCGAGGAGCTCCGCTCCGCGCTCGAGGCCGCCATGCGCGAGGCCGACTCCGCGTTCGGCGACCCGACGATGTTCATCGAGCAGGCCGTCGTGCGCCCCAGGCACATCGAGGTGCAGATCCTCGCCGACGCCACCGGCGAGACCGTGCACCTGTTCGAGCGCGACTGCTCGGTGCAGCGCCGCCACCAGAAGGTCGTCGAGATCGCGCCGGCGCCCAACCTGTCGCAGGAGAAGCGCGACGAGCTGTACCGCGACGCGGTCGCGTTCGCGCGCTCCATCGACTACGTCAACGCCGGCACCGTCGAGTTCCTGCTCGACACCGCAGGCGAGCGTGCGGGCGAGCACGTGTTCATCGAGATGAACCCGCGCATCCAGGTCGAGCACACCGTGACCGAGGAGGTCACCGACGTCGACCTCGTGCAGTCGCAGATCCGCATCGCGGCAGGCGAGACGCTCGCCGACCTCGGACTGCTGCAGGACGACATCTCGATGCACGGCTTCGCGCTGCAGTGCCGCGTCACCACGGAGGACCCCGCCGACGGCTTCCGTCCGGACACCGGTCGCATCACGGCCTACCGCTCGCCGGGCGGTGCAGGCGTGCGCCTCGACGGCGGCACGATCAACCCGGGTGCCGAGATCAGCCCCCACTTCGACTCGATGCTCGCGAAGGTCACGTGCCGCGGTCGCGACCTCGCCTCGGCGATCACGCGCTCGCACCGGGCCGTGAGCGAGTTCCGCATCCGCGGCGTCGCGACGAACATCCCCTTCCTCCTCAACCTGCTCGACGACCCGCAGTTCCGCGCCGGCGACGTCTCGACGCACTTCATCGAGGAGCACCCGGAGCTCACCCGCATCACGCCGTCGCGGGACCGTGCCTCGAAGGTGCTGTCCTGGCTCGCCGACGTCACCGTCAACAAGCCGAACGGCTCCGCCGACGGCGTGATCCAGCCGTCGCTGAAGCTGCCGAGCGTCGACCTCGACGTGCCGGCCCCCGACGGCGCGAGGCAGCGGCTGCAGACCCTCGGCCCCGTCGCGTTCGCGAAGGCGCTGCGGGACCAGACGGCGCTGGCCGTCACCGACACGACGTTCCGCGACGCGCACCAGTCGCTGCTCGCGACGCGCGTGCGCACCGCCGACCTCGTGGCCGTCGCACCGCACGTCGCCAGGCTCACGCCGCAGCTGCTGTCGGTCGAGGCGTGGGGCGGGGCGACGTACGACGTCGCGCTGCGCTTCCTCGGCGAGGACCCGTGGGAGCGGCTGGTCGCGCTGCGCGAGGCGCTGCCGAACCTGCCGATCCAGATGCTGCTGCGCGGCCGCAACACCGTCGGGTACACCCCGTACCCCACGGAGGTGACGAACGCATTCGTCGACGAGGCTGCGCGCACCGGCATCGACGTCTTCCGCATCTTCGACGCCCTCAACGACGTCGACCAGATGCGCCCCGCGATCGACGCGGTGCTCGAGACGGGCTCGACCGTCGCCGAGGTGGCGCTGTGCTACTCGGGCGACCTGCTCGACCCCGCCGAGGACCTCTACACGCTCGACTACTACCTGCGGCTCGCGGAGCGCATCGTGGGCGCCGGCGCGCACATCCTCGCCATCAAGGACATGGCGGGCCTGCTGCGCGCAGGGGCGGCGTCGCAGCTCGTCTCCGCGCTGCGCGCCGAGTTCGACGTGCCCGTGCACCTGCACACGCACGACACGGCGGGCGGGCAGCTCGCGACGCTCCTGGCGGCCTCGGCAGCTGGCGTCGACGCCGTCGACGTCGCCTCGGCGGCCATGGCGGGCACGACGAGCCAGCCGCCGATGTCGGCGCTCGTCGCCGCCATCGCCCACACCGAGCGCGACACGGGCCTCGACCTGCAGGCCGTGAGCGACCTCGAGCCCTACTGGGAGGCCGTACGGCGCCTGTACAAGCCGTTCGAGTCGGGCCTGCCGGGCCCCACGGGCCGCGTCTACCACCACGAGATCCCAGGCGGCCAGCTGTCGAACCTGCGGCAGCAGGCGATCGCGCTCGGGCTCGCGGACGACTTCGAGCGCATCGAGGACTGGTACGCGGAGGCGAGCCGCATCCTCGGCCGCCCCACGAAGGTCACGCCGTCGTCGAAGGTCGTCGGCGACCTCGCGCTGCAGCTCGTCGCGCAGAACGTCGACCCTGCCGACTTCGAGGAGAACCCGGGACGCTACGACATCCCCGAGTCCGTCATCGGGTTCATGGCGGGCGAGCTCGGCGACCTGCCAGGCGGCTGGCCGGAGCCGTTCCGCACGAAGGTGCTCGAGGGACGCACGGTGCGCATCGGCGTCACCGAGCTCACCGACGAGCAGCGGGCGTCGCTCGTGGAGCCCGGCGTCGACAGGCAGCAGGCGCTCAACGCGCTGCTGTTCCCCGGGCCGACGAAGGAGTTCCACGCCACGCGCGAGGAGTACGGCGACCTGTCGGTCGTCGACACGATCGACTTCCTCTACGGCATGCAGCCCGGCGAGGAGCACCGCGTCGGCATCGGCACGGGCGTGACGCTCAACGTGGCGCTCGAGGCGATCGGCAAGCCGGGCGACGACGGCATCGTGACGGTCATGACGGCCCTCAACGGGCAGCTGCGTCCCGTCTACGTGCGCGATCGCAGCGTCACGGTCGAGAAGACCGCGGTCGAGAAGGCCGACGCCTCGCAGGCAGGGCACGTCGCCGCGCCGTTCGCGGGTGCCGTGACCGTCACGGTCGCGGAGGGCGACGAGGTCGCCGTCGGTCAGCCGATCGCGACGATCGAGGCCATGAAGATGGAGGCTGCCATCACGGCGCAGGTCGCGGGCACCGTGCAGCGGCTGGCCATCCAGGGCACGCGCCCCGTCGAGGCGGGTGACCTGATCGCGGTGATCGCATGATCGAGGTCGAGCTCGCCGTCGTCGGATCCGGCAGCGGCAACGCGGTCGTGGGTCGTGAGTGGGCTGGGCGCGCCGTCGCGATCGTCGACGATGCGCCCGCGTTCGGCGGCACGTGCCTCAATCGCGGCTGCATCCCTACGAAGATGCTCGTGCACCCGGCCGACGTCGTCGAGGCGGTGCGTGCAGGCGGACGCATCGGCGTGACCGGCACGGCGCACGCCGACTGGGCTGCCGTGCAGGAGCGCGTCTTCGGCCGCATCGACGCGAACGCGGCCTCGAGCGAGCGGTGGCGGCTCGGGCAGGAGGGCGTGCACGTCGTCCGCGAGCCCGTGACGCTCGAGGACGCGCGCACGCTCGTCACGGCGTCGGGGCAGCGCATCCGTGCAGCGCGCCTCGTGATCGCAGCGGGATCGCGGCCTCGCGACATCCCTGGCGTCGACCCGGGCCTGGTGCACACGTCGGACACGATCATGCGCGTGGCGACCCTGCCGTCGTCGATCGTGATCGTCGGCGGCGGCGCGATCGCCGTCGAGCTCGCGCACGTGCTCTCGGCGTTCGGCGTCGACGTCACGCTCGTGCTGCGCGGCGACCGCGTGCTGTCGGCGGAGGACGAGGCGGTGTCGCACCTGGCGACCGCCGCCGCCGCCGAGCGGTGGACCGTGCTGCGCCGCCGCACCGTCGTGGCCGTCGAGGCGACGAGCGGCGGGCGGCACGTGACGCTCGACGACGGCACGACGCTCGAGACGGGGCTCGTGCTGAACGCGACCGGTCGCGTGCCCAACGCCGACCGGCTCGGCGCGGATGCGCTGTTCGACACGCACGACGACGGACGCCTCGTGACGGATGCCCGCATGCGCGTGCTCGCAGACGGTGCCGTCGTCGACGGCGTCTACGCGCTGGGCGACGTCACGAGCGCCCACCAGCTGAAGCACGTCGCCAACCATCAGGCCCGCGTCGTCCGCGACAACCTGCGCGGCCTCGCGTCGGAGGACCTGCTCGCGCCGGTGCCGCAGGCGATCTTCGGCCACCCGGAGGTCGCGTCGTTCGGCGTCCGCGGCCAGGATGCGCCGGAGGGTGCCGTCGTCGTCGACCGCGCCTTCGGCTCGACGGCGTACGGCTGGGCCATGGAGGACGAGTCGTCGTTCGCGCGCCTCGTCGCGGGCTCGGACGGCACGATCCTCGGCGCGCACGTCGCGGGTCCGCACGCGGCGATCCTCATCCAGCCGCTCGTGCTCGCCGCGAGCGAGGGTCGCACGGTGCACGGGCTCGCCAGGAGCATGCACTGGCCGCACCCGGCCTTGACCGAGGTGATCGAGAACGTGCTGCTCGACGCCGAGAAGGAGCTGCGATGACCGTCCGTGAGATCCGGGTGTTCGGCGACCCCGTGCTGCGCACGCCAGGGGAGCCCGTCGACCCCGCCGACCCCGCGACGCGCCAGCTCGTCGACGACCTCGTCGAGACGGTGCGTCTGCCTGGACGTGCCGGCGTCGCGGCATGCCAGATCGGCGTCGCGGCGCGCGCGTTCAGCTACAACGTCGACGGCGACGTCGGCTACGTGCTGAACCCCGTGCTCGTCGAGGTGCGCGGCGAGCCCGAGCTCGTCGACGAGGGGTGCCTGTCGGTGCCCGGCCTCGGCTACCCCACGCCCAGGCACCCGTGGGCGCGCGTCGAGGGCGTCGACCTCGACGGCGGCCGCGTCGTCCTCGAGGGCTCCGGACTCATGGCGCAGATGCTGCAGCACGAGTGCGCCCATCTCGACGGCCGCCTGTACGTGCAGACGCTCGAGCGGGCGACGCGTGCGCAGGCCATGGCCGACATCCGCGCCTCCTCCTGGTTCTGAGGCACGCGCGACGACGCCCCGGCGACCGCGAGGTCGACCGGGGCGTCGTGACGTGGATCGTGCGCTACGGGATGGAGACGCCGTACGACTCGTCGGCGTACAGCCGCTCGATGTCGTCGCCGAAGTCCTTGACGATGTTGTGGCGCTTGATCGACATCTTCGGCGTCAGGTGCCCGTTCGCCTCGGTGAAGTCGACGGGCAGGAGGACGAACTTGCGCACGCCCTCCGCGCGGGACACGAGCGTGTTGCCGTGCTGCACCGCACGCGTGACCTCGGCGACGACGGCCTCGTTCGTCACGGCGTCCTCGACGCGCATGTCGGCGTCGAGGCCCTGGTTCGCCAGCCACGTCGGCAGCATCTCGGTGTCGAGCGTCACGAGCGCACCGACGAACGGACGCTGGTCGCCGACCGCGACGACCTGACCGACGATGAGGTTGGAGCGGATCGGGTCCTCGAGCGTCGTCGGCGCGACGTTCTTGCCGCCCGCCGTCACCATGATCTCCTTCTTGCGACCGGTGATGCGCAGGTAGCCGTCGGCGTCGATCTCGCCGACGTCGCCGGTCTTGAACCACTCGCCGTCGAACGACTCGGCGGTCGCCTCCGGGTTGTTCCAGTACTCGCGGAAGATGTTGATGCCCGCCAGCAGCACCTCGCCGTCGTCTGCGATCTTCACGCCGCAGCCGGGAAGCACGGGACCGACGGTGCCGATCTTGAACCTGTCCGGCCGGTTGACGGTCGCGGGCGCCGTCGTCTCGGTGAGGCCGTAGCCCTCGAGGATGCGGATGCCGAGGCTGCGGTAGAAGTGCCCGAGGAACGTCGACAGCGGCGCGGAGCCCGAGACGGCGTAGCGCACGCGGCCGCCGAGCGCCGCCTTGAGCTTGCGGTAGACGAGCGCGTCGAAGAGGCGGAACTGCACCGCGAGGCCCAGCGGCACCCTGCCGGCGTCGAGCGCCTTCGAGTGGGCGACGGCCACGGCTGCCGCCTTGCGGAAGATCGTGCCCTTGCCGCCGGCCTCGGCCTTCTGCTCCGAGACGTTGAAGACCTTCTCGAACACGCGTGGCACGGCCAGCAGGAACGTGGGGGAGAACGACGTCATCGACTCGACGAGCCGCTTGGTGTCGGGCTGGTGGCCCACCTTGACGCCTGCGGTGAGCGCGAGCACCGCGATGAACCTCGCGAAGACGTGCGCCGTCGTGATGAACAGCAGCGTCGAGGCGCCCGGCGCGACGACCTCCTTGAGGTCGATCGCGGCGTTGCGCGAGAGCTCGACGAAGTTCGAGTTCGTGAGCACGACGCCCTTCGGACGGCCCGTGGAGCCGGAGGTGTAGATGAGGGTCGCGACGTCGTCGGCGTTCGCGAGGCGGCTGCGACGGTCGATCTCCTCGTCCGGCACGTCGACGCCCTTCGCGACGAGCTCGTCGAGGTGGCCGGAGTCGATGCGCCAGACGTCGCCGATGCCCGGCAGGTCCGCCTGCACCTCGTCGAGGCGCGCGAGCATCTCCGCCGTCTCGACGATGACGCGCGTCGCGCCCGCGTCGGAGAGGATCCACTGGATCTGGCTCGGTGCGCTCGTCTCGTACACCGGCACGAGGATCGCGCCGGCATGCCAGACGGCGAAGTCGATGAGCGTCCACTCGTAGCGCACGCGCGACATGATGCCGATGCGGTCGCCGGGCTCGACGCCCGACGCGACGAGGCCCTTCGCGAGTGCGACGACCTGCGCGTGGAACTCGCGCGTCGAGATGTCGCGCCAGCCGCTGCCGTCTGGCACGGCGAAGAGGGGCGCGTCGGGCGTCGACGCCATCCGCTCGCGCAGGAGGTCGCACGTGTTCGCGGCTGGGTCGGGCTCGACGAGCACAGGTCGGATCTGGCCGGCGTCGGTCACGGTGGCTCCTTCGGCTCCGTACATGAGGGCTCGTCACGATCCTACGGGTTGCGTGCCGGCGACGCGGGGAGCGACGGACGGGGCGGTGGGGGAGCGTCTGGCTAGAGTGTTCGACCGGGGGTGGTGCGCCGATGTTCAACTGGCTGCTGAAGCATTGGATCGTGGGGCCGTACGTCCTCACGGTGTTCCGGCCGTGGATCAAGGGCATGGAGCACATCCCGGCGGAGGGGCCCGTGATCATCGCAGGCAACCACCTGTCGTTCATCGACTCCGTGCTCATGCCGCTCGTCGTGCGACGCCGCGTCTACTTCCTCGCGAAGTCCGACTACTTCACCGGTCGAGGCATCAAGGGCACCCTCGTGCGCTGGTTCTTCCTCGCCTCCGGTCAGCTGCCGATCGACCGCTCAGGGGGGAAGGCGAGCGAGGCGAGCCTGAACGCCGGGCTCTCGGTGCTCGCGCGCGGCGACGTGCTGGGGATCTACCCCGAGGGCACGCGCAGCCCGGACGGCAAGCTCTACCGCGGCCGCACGGGCGTCGCGCGCATGGTGCTCGAGGGCCAGGTGCCCGTCGTGCCGTGCGTCATGATCGGCACCGAGCAGATCATGCCCACCGGGCGCCTGGTGCCGAAGGTGGGCCGCGTCGGGATCGTGTTCGGCGAGCCGCTGGACTTCTCGCGCTACTACGGCCTCGACACCGACCGCTTCGTGCTGCGCTCGGTCACCGACGAGATCATGTACGCCCTCGCCCGCCTGAGCGATCAGGAGTACGTCGACGTGTACGCCTCGAGCGCGAAGGCGAAGCGCACGGAGCAGGCGACCGTGCAGGCCACGACCGCCTGACGTCGCGAGGTCTGCGTCGCGCGCGGTCGTCGTGCGGCACGCTCGCCCATCTAGACTCGATCCTCGTGACCACCGCATCCATCAGCCCCGATCCCGCCATCCTCGCCGGGCTCGACGCGTATCGCTCGCTGCCGATCAAGCAGCAGCCCGCGTGGCCGGATGCAGCGTCGATCGGTGCCGTGCGCGACGAGCTGTCGACGCTGCCGCCGCTCGTGTTCGCAGGCGAGGTCGACATGCTGCGCGATCGCCTCGCGTCGGCAGCCGCAGGGCAGGCGTTCGTGCTGCAGGGCGGCGACTGCGCAGAGACCTTCGCCGGCGCGACGGCCGACCAGATCCGCAACCGCGTCAAGACGATCCTGCAGATGGCGGTCGTGCTCACCTACGGCGCCGCGATGCCGGTCGTGAAGATGGGCCGCATGGCCGGCCAGTTCGCGAAGCCGCGCTCGAGCGACTCCGAGACGCGCGAGGGCGTGACGCTGCCTGCGTACCGCGGCGACATCGTGAACGGGTTCCCGTTCACGGCCGAGTCGCGCGCCGCCGACCCGCAGCGCATCCTGCGCGGCTACCACATGGCCGCGTCGACGCTGAACCTCGTGCGCGCCTTCACGCAGGGTGGCTTCGCCGACCTGCGCGAGGTGCACTCGTGGAACAAGGGCTTCGCGAAGAACCCGGCGAACGCGCGCTACGAGGCGCTCGCCGGCGAGATCGACCGCGCCATCCGCTTCATGGAGGCTGCAGGCGCCAACTTCGACGAGCTGCGCGCCGTGGAGTTCTACACGGGCCACGAGGGGCTGCTGCTCGACTACGAGCGCCCCATGACGCGCGTCGACTCGCGCACTGGCCTCGCGTACGACACCTCGAGCCACTTCCAGTGGATCGGCGAGCGCACCCGCGAGGTCGACGGCGCCCACGTCGACTTCTTCTCCCGCGTCCGCAACCCGATCGGCGTGAAGCTCGGACCGTCGACCACGGCCGACGACATGGAGCGCCTCGTCGACCGCCTCGACCCCGAGCGCGAGCCGGGCAGGCTCACGTTCATCACGCGCATGGGCGCCGGTCGCATCCGCGACGCGCTGCCTGCGCTGCTCGAGGCGTCGAAGTCGCTCGAGTCGACGCCGGTGTGGATCACCGATCCCATGCACGGCAACGGCATCACGACGCGCAACGGCTACAAGTCGCGGCGCTTCGACGACGTCGTCGACGAGGTGCGCGGCTTCTTCGAGGCGCACCGCGCGGCAGGCACGTTCCCTGGCGGCCTCCACGTGGAGCTCACGGGCGACGACGTCACCGAGTGCCTCGGCGGCTCGGAGCAGATCGACGAGGAGGCGCTCGAGAGCCGCTACGAGTCGCTGTGCGATCCGCGTCTCAACCACATGCAGTCGCTCGAGCTCGCGTTCCTCGTCGCCGAGGAGCTGCGCGCCATCTCCTGATCGCTCGCGCACGACGAAGGGCCGGCCCGCGACGGGCCGGCCCTTCGTCGTACGCGTCAGTACTGCGCGGAGAGCGTGACGGCCGAGCCCTCGTCGGCGGAGGCGCCGGGCTCCGGACTCACGGCCGTCGGCTGCACGATCCCCTGCAGCGGCCCCGGCACGTTCGTGTCGACCGTGACGACGAAGCCGAGCGCCTCCAGCGCCGCCTGCGCGTTCGGCAGGTTCATCGACAGGATGTCGGCGGGGATCTGCACCTGCGGCACACCGCTCGAGACGACGATCGCGACGGCGACGCCCGAGTCGGGCTGCGCGTCCTCCGGATAGGAGGCGCGCAGGATCTGCCCCTCCGGCACGTCTCGACTCGGCTCGGTCGTGACGGTGCCGAGCGCGAGGCCGACCGACTGGAGCACGGTCTGCGCGCTGGCCTGGTCGAGGCCCACGAGCCCGGGGCGCTGCCCGCGGGAGACGACGACGATCATGCGCTGGCCCCGCGGCCACTCGCCCTGCGACGCGACGGGCGTCCCCTGCCCATCGTCGACCCACGTCGTCACGATCGTGCCTGCGTCGGCGTCGTCGAACACCTCGAGGGAGCCCGCGTAGGCGAACCCGGCCTCGACGAGCGTCGCCTCGGCGTCGTCGGCCGCGGTGCCCGTGAGCTGCGGGGCAGGCAGCATCTCGATCCCGAGGGAGAGCACGAGCGTCACGGCCTCGCCGCGCGGCAGCTCCGCCCCCGGTGCGGGATCGGTGCGCAGCAGCGCGTCGACCGGCACGTCGACCGAGAACTCGCCCTGCGGGTCGTCGGCGACGACGAGCCCGGCCTCCTCGAGGGCCGCGGTGGCGTCGGCGACGCTCGTGCCCTGCGCGATGTCGGGCACGACGGTCTGGCCGCCCGGCCCGGCGTTGACCCACCAGCCGGCGCCGGCCGCGACGAGCGCGAGCACGAGGACGAGCGCGAGCAGCACCCACCCGCGTCGGCGACGCGCGAGCGCCTTGCGCTGCAGCGCCCTCGCGGCAGGCGGCACCTCGCCGGTGGCGACCGACGGCAGGTCGCCCGTGGCGACGACGCCGCGCGGCTGCCGATCCCGATGCCGGGTCCGTGCGTCCTCGCGATGCGGCTCGACGACCGTCGTCGCCGCGGTCGCCGAGGCGGGCGTCGCCGGGAGCATGCGCGTCTGCGCGCTCGTCGACGACCGCTCGCCCGCGCGCACCCGCATGACCTCCTCGAGCATCTCGCCGGCGTCGGCGGGGCGCAGGTTCGCATCGCGGTGCGTCGACCACAGCACGAGCAGGTCGAGCTCGTGCGGCGTCGACGGCTCGAGGGACGACGGCGGCGGCACCTGCTCGTGCGCGTGCTGGTAGGCGATCTGCAGCGGCTGCTCGCCCGTGAAGGGCTGCTTGCCGGTGAGCATCTCGAACAGCATGATGCCGACGGCGTAGATGTCGCTGCGCGCGTCGGCGACGCCGCGCGTGACGAGCTCGGGGGAGAGGTAGGCGATCGTGCCCAGCAGCGCCTTGCCGGTCGCGGTGTTCGCGGTGGCCGCGCGTGCGAGGCCGAAGTCGGCGATCTTGATGCGGCCGTCGTGCGCGAGCAGCACGTTCTCGGGCTTGATGTCGCGGTGGACGATGCCGGCGCGATGCGCGGCCGAGAGCCCCGCGAGCACCGCCTCGAGCACCTGCAGCGCCTGCTCCGGCCGCACGCGGCCGCGCTCGAGCAGCAGGTCGCGGAGGGTGATGGAGGGGATGTGCTCCATCGCCAGGTACGCGAGCCCCGGCTCCTCGCCCTGGTCGAGCACGTTGACGACGTTCGGATGCGCCAGGCGCGCCGCCTGCCTCGCCTCCTGGATGAACCGCTCGCGGAACTGGTCGTCGTCCGCGAGGTGCGGGTGCATGACCTTGATCGCGATGCGACGGTCGAGCCGCAGGTCGGTCGCGACGTAGACGGTCGCCATGCCGCCGCGGGCGATGCGGTCGTCGACCTGGTACCTGCCGTCGACGAGGCGCCCGATGAGGGGATCGTCGAGCGGGGCAGGCACGGCCATGAGCGTAGAGGCTCGACGGCGCTGCGCCGTGCACCCACGCGGGAGACACGGCACACTGGTGGCGTGGACACCGCATGGCTCACGATCCCCGACCTCGTCGACCGCATGGGCCTCGGCCCCTCGCGCATCAGGAGGCTCGTCGAGGAGGGCGCGCTTCCTGCGACCCGACGCGACGGCGTCCTGATGGTGCCGGAGGTCTTCCTCGTCGACGACGCCCCCATGAGCGAGCTCCGTGGCACCGTGATGCTGCTGGGCGACATGGGCTTCGACGCCGACGAGGCCGTCGCATGGATGCTCGAGGACGAGCCGTCGCTCGGGACGAGCCCCATCGCGGCGCTGCGCGCAGGCCGCAAGGCCGAGGTGCGCCGCATCGCGCAGGCGCTCGGCTGATCGACGCGTCGCGCTAGCGGTCGCGCCTGGCTGCCGCGGCGGCGAGCCGCTCGAGCTCGAGCACGGCTCCGCGCGAGAGCCGCGCGTCGCGCAGCGCCTCGAGCGCAGCGCCGACGGCGCGGTCGATCATGCCCTCGAGTCGCTCGGGGGCGCCGGCGTCGGCGATCGTGCGCTGCAGGGTGGCGATCTGCACGTCGTCGAGCTCGGGATCGCCGAGCAGCTCGTCGAGCATGGATCGCACGCCGGGCGTCAGCTGCCTGCGCGCGAGCTCGACGAGCACGGTGCGCTTGCCCTCGCGCAGGTCGTCGCCCGCGGGCTTGCCGGTGACCTCGGGGTCGCCGAACACGCCGAGCACGTCGTCGCGCATCTGGAACGCGGTGCCGACGGGCACGCCGTAGCCGCTGAGCGCCTCGCGCTGCGCGTCGTCCGCACCTGCCATGGTCGCGCCGAGCACGAGCGGCGCCTCCACGGAGTACTTCGCCGACTTGTAGACCGCGACGGTGTGCGCGCGCTGCAGCAGGCTCTGCGGCTCCTGCCGCACCCACGCGGCCTCCTCGAGCACGTCGAGGAACTGGCCGTACCCCACCTCCTCGCGCATGGTGGAGAACACGGCCATCGACGCGACGCCGCGCTCGGGGGAGAGCGCACCGGCGCCGGCGCGCGCGAGGTCGTCGGCCCACGACAGCAGCAGGTCGCCGACGAGGATGGCGCCGTTGACGCCGAACGCCTCCGCACGCCCGCGCCACTCGCTCGCGCGGTGCACGCCCTCGAGCCTGCGGTGCACGCTCGGCGCGCCCCTTCGGGTGTCGGAGGAGTCCATGACGTCGTCGTGGGCGAGCGCAGCGGCGTGGAAGACCTCGATCGCGGCGGCCATCGACACGATGGCGCCCCACTCGGGATCCTCGGGGCTGCCGGTCGTGCGCGGCGCGTCGGGGCGCGCCGCGGCGACGGCGTGCCATCCCCAGTGCAGGAAGCCAGCGCGCATGCGCTTGCCGCCGGTGGTGAGCGCGTCGATCGCGTCGAAGACGGGGGCGAGGTCGGGCGAGATCGCAGCCGCCGCGGCTCGCCGCTCGGCGAGGAAGGACTGGATTCGCGCATCGACCGCGACGGAGAAGCGGGAGCCAGGCGACACATCCATAGCCTAGTGACAGTCGCAGGGCATAGACTCGGTCGTCCGGGAACCCTGGGGGGATCACATGCCACTGAGCGAGCAGGAGCAGCGCCTTCTCGACGAGATGGAGCGCAACCTCTACAAGCACGAGGCCGACATCGTCTCGACCTCGTCGGGTCCGCGCACCGTCAACTACACGCGCGTCGCGCTCGGCATCGCGCTCGTGGCCGCCGGCCTGGCGGTCGTCGTCATCGGCGTCGTCGTGCAGATCGCCCTCGTCGGCGTCGCGGGCTTCGGTCTCGCCGTCGCAGGCGCGATGGTCGCGCTCACGGCATCGAAGCCGGCAGACCCGACCGACGAGCCGAAGCCCGGCGCACCCGCGAGCGGCACGGCGCCCAGCGCCCGGCCCAAGTCGTCGCTCATGGATCGCCTCAGCGCCGAGTGGGACAAGCGCCAGCAGCAGTAGCGCACCCTCCACCACGCTCCACGCGAGCTCGAAGGCCGGCCCCACCGGGCCGGCCTTCTCGCATGTCCGGGCACCACCCGCATCCTCCACGTCCCTCCACGACCCTGCGCCCCCGACGGCATCGCGCCGTCGGGGGCGTCGTGCTGCCCGCAGGCCTGCGATGTCCCTCCACCGTCGTTGGCCGCGCCATTCCTGGCAACTTGCCCAGCATCTCGTCGAATCAGCGCATGTTGTGGGGGGAAGTGGAGTACGGTGGAGGGAGTTGGACGCATGTCCCACCGATGGCCGGATGGAGAGGGGGCGCAGTGTTCCTCGGCACCTACGCCCCGAAGCTCGACGACAAGGGCCGCGTGATCCTCCCCGCGAAGTTCCGCCAGGACCTCGAGTCGGGCATCGTGCTCACTCGCGGCCAGGAGCGCTGCATCTACGTCTTCTCGACCATCGAGTTCCAGCAGGTGCACGACCGCATCCGCCAGGCGCCCCTCACGAGCGCAGGAGCCCGCGACTTCCTGCGCCTGTTCCTCTCCGGAGCCTCCAGCGAGTCGCCGGACAGCCAGCACCGCATCACGATCCCGCCGTCGCTGCGCGAGTACGCGGGCCTCGAGCGCGACCTCACCGTCATCGGCGTGGGCGACCGCGCCGAGATCTGGGCCACCGACGCCTGGAACGACTACTACTCGGCCAAGGAGGCCGACTTCTCGAGCACCACGGAGGAGGTGATCCCGGGCATCTTCTGACCTGCGCCTCCTCGACCCTCAGCCGAGGCCGTGCCGCACCTTCCCCGGTGGCACGACCGCGGATGAGGATCCGGGAGTCGCAGCTCGGGCCCTGCGCATCATGGACGCCAGCTCCCTCCACACCCCCGTCATGCTCGAGCGCTGCCTCGAGCTGCTCGCGCCCGCCGCGGCCCGCGACGGCGCCGTCGTCGTTGACGCGACGCTCGGCATGGGCGGCCACGCCGAGCGGCTGCTCGAGCGGCACCCCGGCCTCACCGTCGTCGGCATCGACCGCGACCCCGACGCCATCCGGCTCGCGGGGGAGCGCCTCGCACGCTTCGGCGACCGCATCCGCATCGTGCAGCACGTCTACGACGAGCTCGAGGAGTCCCTCGAGGACGCGGGCGTCGACCGCTTCGACGGCATCCTGTTCGACCTGGGCGTGTCGAGCCTGCAGCTCGACGACGCCGAGCGCGGCTTCGCCTACTCGAAGGACGCGCCGCTCGACATGCGCATGGGGCAGGAGGGCACGACGGCCGCCGACCTCGTCGCGACCCTCGACGAGCGCGAGCTCTCGCGCATCATGCACCGCTACGGCGACGAGCGGCTCGCGAGCCGCTACGCGCGCGCCATCGTGCGCGAGCGGCAGCAGCGCCCCATCGTCACGAGCGCGCACCTCGTCGACGTGCTCGACGCCGCGACGCCCGCCGCCGCCCGCAAGCAGGGGCACGTCGCCAAGCGCGTCTTCCAGGCGCTGCGCATCGTCGTCAACGACGAGCTCGGCGTGCTCGAGCGTGCGATCCCCGCGGCGCTCGACGCCCTCGGCGACGGCGGACGCATCGTCGTCATGGCCTACCAGTCGCTCGAGGACCGCATCGTGAAGCACGCGCTGCGCGACGCGACGACCGACGCCACGCCACTCGACGTGCCCTTCCCGCTGCCCGAGCACGCGGCGCCCTACCGCCTCCTCGTGCGCGGCGCCGAGGTCGCCGACGAGGCCGAGCGAGCACGCAACCCCAGATCCATCCCCGTGCGGCTGCGAGCCGCCGAGCGCATCGGAGGAGGAGCATGAGCGCGCTGCCATCCGTCCACGCACAGCCGGAGCAGACGCCGGATCGCGCCCACGAGCGACGGCGGGGACTCGTCGCGCTGCCGCGGCCCAGCGTGCGCCGCGCTCCGAGCGTCGCCCACGGCGTCGTGGCCCTCGCCGGTCTCGGCGCGATCATCCTCGGACAGCTGGGCCTGTCGATGGCGATCGGCGAGAGCGCATACGAGATCGCAGGCCTCCAGTCGACCTCCGCGTCGCTGGGCAGGCAGGAGCAGACGCTGCAGGAGCGGCTCGACACGCTCGAGTCGCCGCAGCAGGTCGCGCTCGCCGCCGAGGAGCTCGGCATGGTGCAGGGTCAGGCGAGCCAGTTCGTGCAGCTGTCGACCGGCACGATCGTCGGCGGCCCGGACGCGCTGCACATGCAGCAGCCCACGACGACGACCGACGGCGGCCTGCTCGTCGGCAACGAGCTCGTGCAGTCGACGCAGCCCGCGCCCGCACCCGTCGCTGCCGAGGAGCCCGCCGAGCCCGAGCCGTACCCGGGGATGCTTCTGCCCGCCGAGGGCGTGGCACCCGGCGTCGGCGGCTAGTCGCGGCTACCGTCGCAGCGAGCCGTCGCACGCGGGAGCAACCCGCGGGAAGGGGATCCGTGCCGTCGATCCAGCGCATCGGGCGCCACACGCGTCTGAGAGCAGTCCTCACGGGCGTCGTCATCGTCGCCCTCGTCGGCGCATGCGTCGTGCGGCTCGTGGACATCCAGCTCGTCCGGGCCGAGGCGCTGAACGCCGAGGCCGCCGGTCGCGTCGGGGCGTCCGTGCCGCTGCACGGCACGCGCGGCGACATCGTCGATGCGAACGGCACGGTGCTCGCAGGCACCGTCGACCGGTGGGATCTCACGATCTCGCCGCAGTTCGTGCACGACCTCACCGAGAACGACGGCCTGCCGGCTGGCGAGGTCGTCACGGGCGGCGAGATCTTCGAGCGGCTCGCGGCGATCACCGGCGAGGACCCGCTCGTCTACCAGGCAGCGGTGAACGCGGCGCTCCAGGAGGACGAGACCTCGGACTACCTCGTGCTCGCGCGCGGCCTCGACGGCACGCAGTACCAGCAGATGCGCGACCTGCAGACCGAGCTGCCCATCGGCTTCGTCACGATGCGCTCGAACCCGCAGCGCATCTACCCGTCCGGAGCCGTGGGCGGCAACCTCGTGGGCTTCATGGGCACCGACGGGCCGCTCGCGGGCCTCGAGATGACCGAGGACGACACGTGCCTCGCGCCCACCGACGGCACGCAGACCTTCGAGCGCGCGGAGGACGGCACCCCCATCCCCGGCAGCACCGTCGTGACGCGCGAGTCCGCCGACGGCGGCACGCTCGCGCTCACGATCGACGCCGACGTGCAGTTCCAGGCGCAGCAGCTCGCCGAGCAGTACCGGCAGCAGTACCAGGCGCAGCACGCGAACGTCATCGTCGCCCGCACCGACGGCTCGCTCGTCGCCGTCGCCGAGACGCCCTCGGTCGACCCCAACGATCCCGCGGGCACCGCATCCGAGTTCCGCGGCTCCTTCGCCTTCACGCAGGGCATCGAGCCCGGCTCCATCTTCAAGACCGTCGCGATGGCGGCGATGCTCGACCTCGGCCTCGTGCAGCCGGACGACGAGCACACCGTGCCGTGGCGCTACGACCCGGACGGCCCCGTTCGCGTGCAGGACGCGCACTCCCACCCCGACGAGCCGTGGACGACGACGGGCATCCTCGTGAACTCCTCGAACGTCGGCATGGTGCAGCTCGCGCAGGACATGGACCGCGGCGACTACTTCGACTACCTCGCTGCCATGGGCTTCGGCGAGCAGACCGTCGGCTTCCCAGGCGAGGAGGCCTTCCCGCTCTCGGCGAACCCGACGGGCCTCGACGCGCAGACGCAGCTCAACGTCCTGTTCGGCCAAGGCATCCAGGTCACGCCCATGCAGCTCGTGGGCGCCTACCAGGCGATCGCGAACGGCGGCGTGCGTCAGGACATCAGCCTCGTCGACTCGTGCACCCTCGCCGACGGCACCGTCGTCGAGCAGCCGGACGCGACCTCGAACCGCGTCGTGAGCGAGGACACGGCCGACACGCTGCTGCAGATGATGGAGCACGTCGTCACCGACTACGGCGCCGTGCAGTTCCCCATCCCCGGCTACCGCGTCGCGGCGAAGACCGGCACCGCGGAGGTCGTGCTCGACCCTGCGGCCGGCTACGACCCCGTGCAGCGCATCGTGACGACCGCGGGCGTCTTCCCTGCCGACGACCCGCAGTTCGTCGTCTACGTGCAGCTCGACCTGCCCCAGACGGAGCGCACGAGCGCGGCGGCCATCCCGCTGTTCCACGATATGGTGAGTGTCCTGATCCGGGAGTACGACATCCCGCCGAGCACGTCGCAGGCCCCTGACCTGCCGCTCGAATGGACCGACTGACATGGACGGGGGAACGGTGGAGGGAGTCGTCCCGCCGATCCTGAGGCCCGAGCACCCCACGCCCAGACCTCTCAGCGCGCTCGTCGACGAGTTCGCGCTCGAGACGGTCGGGGACGCGGATGGCGTCGAGGTCACGGGCATCACGAACGCGTCGCACGACGTGCGACCCGGCGACATCTTCGCCGCGCTGCCCGGGCTGCGCAGGCACGGAGCCGAGTTCGCGGCCGACGCCGTCGCCCGCGGCGCCGTCGCGGTCGTCACCGACCGCGCAGGCGTCGACGTCGCAGGCGTCGACGCTCCCATCATCGTGCTCGACGAGCCGCGCGCAGCGCTCGGCGAGATCGCCGCGTGGGTCTACCGCACCCGCGAGGACGCGCCCAAGCTGTACGGCATCACCGGCACGAACGGCAAGACGTCGACGGCGTTCATGCTCGAGGGGCTGCTCGCCGACCTCGGGTTCGTCACGGGCCTGTCGACGACCGCCGAGCGGCACGTCGGCGACGAGATCGTCACGTCGAAGCTCACGACCCCCGAGGCGAGCGAGCTGCACGCGCTGCTCGCGCGCATGCGCGAGGCCGGCGTGCGCGCCGCGGTGCTCGAGGTGAGCGCGCAGGCGATCGAGCGGCACCGCATCGACGGCGTCGAGTTCGACGTCGTGTCGTTCACGAACCTCAGCCACGACCACCTCGACGACTACGGCTCCATGGAGGCGTACTTCGCCGTCAAGCTCGAGCTGTTCGCTCCCGACCGCGCAGAGCGCGGCGTCGTGTGCGTCGACTCCGAATGGGGCAGGCGCGTGGCGCAGGAGACGCGCATCCCCGTCACGACGGTGTCGTCGACCGACGCCGAGGCCGACTGGCGCGTCGAGGTGCTCGAGGAGCGCCTCGACGGCACGCGCTTCGCGCTCGTCGGGCGCGAGCGCACGGTCACGGTCGAGATCCCGTTCATCGGCAGGCACCTCGCCGTCGATGCGGCGATCGCGATCCTCATGCTCGTCGAGGACGGCTTCGAGATCGACGCGATCGCCGAGTCCCTCTCGCGCGGCGTGCGCCCCACGCTGCCCGGCCGCATGGAGCGCGTCTCCGGCGAGCGGGGCCCTGCCGTGTTCGTCGACTACGGGCACAGCCCCGACGCCTTCCAGCACACGCTCGAGGCGCTGCGGCGCGTCACGCCTGGCAGGCTCGTGTTCGTCTTCGGCGCCGACGGCGACCGCGACGCGACGAAGCGCGCCGAGATGGGCAGGATCGGCGTCACCTTCGCCGACGAGCTCGTCGTCACCGACTTCAACCCGCGCACGGAGGATGCCGCGAGCATCCGCGCGCAGATCCTCGAGGGTGCGAGGGCGGTCGATGCCTCCCGCGTCCACGAGGTGAGCCCCGAGGAGGACGCCATCCGTCTCGCCGTCACCATCGCCGGCCACGGCGACACCATCCTGTGGGCGGGACCCGGCGATGCCGACTACCGCGACGTCGCAGGCGTGCGCGAGCCCTTCGTCGCCCGCGACGAGGCGATCCTGGCGCTGCACGAGGCGGGCTGGACCGAGTGATCGCGCTGCAGGCATCCGACCTCGCGCGCGTGGTCGGCGGGTCGCTCACGGGCGCCGACGTGCTCGTGACGGGCTCGGTGCAGACCGACTCGAGGCTCGTCGAGGTCGGCGACGTCTTCGTCGCCATGCCAGGCGAGGTCACCGACGGCCACCGCTTCGTCGGCATCGCCGTCGCCGCCGGCGCCGCGCTCGTCGTCTGCGAGCGCGCGATCGACGACGACGTGCCCCACGTCGTGGTCGACTCCGGCCTCGCGGCGCTGCAGGCGCTCGCCGCCCACGTCGTCGCGAGCGTGCGCGAGCACTGCACCGTCATCGGCGTGACGGGGTCGAACGGCAAGACGACGACCAAGAACATGCTGCAGGCCATCCTCGAGCGGCACGGCGAGACCGTCAGCCCCGTGAAGTCGTTCAACAACGAGGTCGGCGCGCCCATGACGATGCTGCGCGCGACCGGCTCGACGCGCTTCCTCGTGCTCGAGCTCGGCGCGAGCCGCGAGGGCGACATCGCCGCGCTCGTCTCGCTCGCGATGCCCGACGTCGCCGTCGTGCTCAAGGTGGGCCTCGCCCACGCGGGCGAGTTCGGCGGCGTCGAGCGCACGCAGCGCGCGAAGCACGAGCTCGTGCGCGACCTCCCCGAGACGGCCGTGGCGATCCTCAACCGCGACGACGACCGCGTCGCCTGGATGGCCGAGCACACCGACGCGCGCGTGCGATGGTTCGGCCTCGCCGACGCGGCGGCCCCCGGCAGCGACGGGCTCGTCGCAGACGACGTGACGTCGACCATCGACGGCACGAGCGCCACGATCCGACGCGGCGATCAGTCGTGGCCGATGACGCTGCGCATCCTCGGCGAGCACCACGTCATGAACGCCCTCGCAGCCCTCTCGGTCGCCGACGAGCTCGGCATCGCGATGCCGGACGCCATCTCGGCCCTCGAGTCGATGGTGCGTGCGGAGCGGTGGCGCATGGAGCTGCTGCGACCCGACACGGGCGTCGTCGTCGTCAACGACTCGTACAACGCGAGCCCCGACTCCATGGCAGCCGCGCTGCGCACCCTCGCGCACGTCTCCCGCGGCGCCGCGGCCCGATCCGTCGCCGTCATCGGCGCCATGACCGAGCTGGGGGAGAGCCAGGTCGAGGAGCACGATCGCGTCGGCAGGCTCGTCGTGCGACTCGGCATCGACAGGCTCGTCGTCGTCGGCGCCGGTGCGAAGGCCGTCCACGACGCGGCGGAGCACGAGTCGTCGTTCGGGCAGGACACGACGTACGTCGACACGAGCGAGCAGGCGCTCGCGCTCCTGCGCGCCACGCTCGAGGCAGGCGACGTCGTGCTCGTGAAGTCGTCCCTGTCGGCCGGGCTCAAGGACCTCGGCGATGCGATCGGAGGGGTCGCATGATCGTGCTGCTCGTCTCCGCGACGATCTCGCTCGTGTTCGCGCTCGTCGCGACGCCCCTCTACGTCCGGCTCGCGACGCGCCTCGGCTGGGGGCAGTTCATCCGTGCCGATGGGCCGCAGTCGCACCACACGAAGCGCGGCACGCCCCAGATGGGCGGCCTCGTCTTCATCGTCGCGACGATCGTCGGGTACTTCGGCGGCAAGCTCGTGGGCTCCTTCGACGGCGTGCCCAACTACCCCAGCGCGCCAGCGATGCTCGTGCTGCTGCTCATGGTGGGACTCGGCGCCGTCGGCTTCCTCGACGACTACCTGAAGGTGCGCAAGAAGCAGTCGCTCGGCCTCGGCGGCTGGCAGAAGATCGCCGGTCAGGTCGCCGTCGGCATCGTCTTCGCCGTGCTCGCGCTGCAGCTGCCCGACCAGCACGGCCAGACGCCGGCGTCGACCGCGATCTCGGCAGTGCGCGACATCGAGTGGCTCGACCTCACGAGGCTCGGGCTCGTGGTCGGCATCGGCCTCGCCGTGCTCTGGTTCGTGTTCATCATCGTCGCGACGTCGAACGCCGTGAACGTGCTCGACGGCCTCGACGGCCTCGCGTCGGGCTCGACGATCTTCTCCGCGTCGGCGTTCGTGCTCATCGGCTTCTGGCAGAACGGGCAGGCGTGCCTCGGCGGCGCGCTCGACGCCGTCGTGCCAGGCGGCGCCGTCGACGCCGACCTGTACCGCTGCTACCCGGTGCAGGCACCGCTCGATCTCGCCGTCGTGGCCGCATGCCTCGCCGCCGCGCTCATCGGCTTCCTCTGGTACAACACGAGCCCCGCGCAGCTGTTCATGGGCGACGTCGGCTCGCTGGGCCTCGGTGGCGCGCTCGCCGGTCTCGCGATCCTCACGCACACGCAGCTGCTGCTCGTGCTCATCGCCGGCCTGCCGCTCGTCGTCACCGGCAGCGTCATCCTGCAGCGCATCTACTTCAAGCTCACCCGCGGCAAGCGCATCTTCCTCATGAGCCCGCTGCACCACCACTTCGAGCTGAAGGGCTGGGCCGAGATCCGCATCGTCGTGCGGTTCTGGATCGTCTCTGGGCTCTTCGTGGCGCTCGCCGTCGGCCTCTTCTACCTCGATTGGGTGATCCATCCTGTCCCGTGACCTGACGGCGCTGACGAGCTGGCGCGACGACTGGAGCGGCATCCGCGCCGTGGTGCTCGGCCTCGGGGTGACGGGCGCGACCCCGAGGGCTTCGACGTGCTCGTCGTCGAGCTGTCGTCGTTCCAGCTGCACGCGCTCGGCGAGGTGTGGCCGCACTCGGCCGTGTGCCTCAACCTCGACGCCGACCACCTCGACTGGCACGGCGGCGCCGACGCGTACCGCGCCGCGAAGGCGAAGGTGTACAGGAACGCACGCGTCGCCGCCGTCTACAACGTCGCCGACCCGGCGACGATGGCGATGGTCGAGGAGGCGGACGTCGTCGAGGGATGCCGCGCCATCGGCTTCGGGCTCGGCATGCCGGGACGCTCCGAGCTCGGCATGGTCGAGGGGATCCTCGCCGACCGCGCGTTCCTCGACGACCGGCACGCGCAGGCGCTCGAGCTCGCGACGCTCGACGACCTCGAGGTCGCGGGGCTCGCGAGCCCCCACATGGCGCAGAACGTGCTCGCCGCCGCCGCCCTCGCGCGGGCCGTCGGCGTCGAGCCGCACGCGATCCGCGCCGCGATCCGCTCGTTCCGGCTCGACCGGCACCGCACCGAGCTCGTCGCCGACATCGGAGGCATCCGCTTCGTCGACGACTCGAAGGCGACGAACCCCCACGCGGCCAACGGATCGCTCACCGCCTTCGACCCCGTCGTGTGGATCGTCGGCGGGCTGCTGAAGGGCACCGACGTCGGCGAGCTCGTCGAGCGGCACGCGCCCAGGCTCCGCGCAGCCGTCGTCATCGGCGCCGATCGGGCTGCCGTCGTCGCCGCGTTCTCGCGACACGCGCCCGGCATCCCGGTCGTCGAGGTCGACGAGCCCGACACTGGTGAGGTCATGCGGACGGCGGTGACGGCTGCCCTGGTGCACGCGACGAGCGGCGACACGGTGCTGCTGGCTCCTGCGGCCGCATCGATGGATCAGTTCCGGGACTACGCCGACCGGGGCCGCAGGTTCCAGGAGGCGGTTCGCGCCCAGCAGGCGTGAGGACGGAGGAGCCCATGGCCACCACGGTGGTGGATGCGCCTCCGACGCCGGCGGTCGCCGGGCGAGGCAGCAGCGCGGTCGTGCGGCTGCGACGGCTCTTCCCCGTCGTGTCGGCGAACGAGCTCCTGCTCGCGGGCACGACGATCTTCCTCGTCGTCTTCGGCCTCGTCATGGTGCTGTCGTCGTCGGCGATCGAGAGCCGAGCCGAGTACGGCAGCATGCTCGGCGCCTTCCAGCGCCAGGGCGTCTTCGCGCTCGTGGGCGTGCCGCTCATGCTCATCGCCAGCCGCGTGCCCGCCAGGTGGTGGCGCCGGGTGGCGTGGCCGGGCATCCTGCTCGCGATCGCGCTGCAGGCGCTCGTGGTCTTCACGCCGCTGGGCATCGTCATCAACGGCAACCGCAACTGGCTGTCGATCGCCGGCTTCACGCTGCAGCCCGGCGAGCTCGGCAAGCTCGCGCTGTGCGTGTGGATCGCCGCGATCTTCGTGCTGAAGGACGACCTCGGCCGCCGCTTCCTGCACGCGTGGATCCCCGTGCTGCCCGTCGCGGGCGCGTTCATCCTGCTCGTGCTCGAGGGCAACGACTTCGGCACGGTCATCATCCTCGCGATGCTCGTGCTCGGCACGATGTGGTTCGCGGGCGTGAAGTGGTGGCATCTGGTGCTGCCGGCCGTCGCCGCAGGCGTCGCGGCCGTGCCCGTGCTGCTGTCGGCCGACTCGCGCGTGCGTCGACTCGAGTCGTTCTTCGTCGGCTGCCAGAACACCGACCAGGACTACTACGACACGTGCTGGCAGCAGCTGCACGGCATGTGGGCGCTGTCGAACGGCGGCCTGTTCGGCGTGGGGCTCGGCAACTCGCGCGCGAAGTGGATGTGGCTGGCCGAGGCCGACAACGACTACATCTTCGCGATCATCGGCGAGGAGCTCGGGCTCGTGGGCGCCGTCGTCGTGCTGCTGCTGTTCGTCGTGCTCGCCGTCGCGCTGCTGCGGATCATCCGCGACGCGACGCAGCCGATGACGCGCATCGTCACGGGCGGCGTGCTCGTGTGGCTCGTCGGCCAGGCGATCGTGAACGTGGCCGTCGTGCTGGGGCTCCTGCCGGTGCTCGGCGTCCCCCTGCCGCTCATCTCGGCCGGCGGGTCGCAGCTCATCGCCGCGCTGCTCGCGATCGGCATCGTGCTGTCGCTCGCACGGAACGAGGCGCGACTGCGTCAGACTGGTCGGTGATGGCGTCCTACCTGTTCGCCGGCGGTGGCACCGCCGGTCACGTGAATCCGCTGCTCGCGACGGCCGACCGGCTGCGCGAGCGCGAGCCCGACGCGCGCATCGTCGTGCTCGGCACGCACGAGGGACTCGAACGCGAGCTCGTGCCCGCATCCGGCTACGAGCTCGTGACGATCCCCAAGCTGCCCTTCCCGCGCAGGCCCGATGCGGCAGCGGTGCGCTTCGCGCGCTCGTGGGCGCCGACCGTGCGTCGCGTGCGCGACCTGCTCGCCGAGCGCGAGGTCGACGTCGTCGTCGGCTTCGGCGGCTACGCCTCCGCGCCCGCCTACCGCGCGGCGCATCGCTCCGGCGTGCCGATCGCCATCCACGAGGCCAACGCACGGCCCGGGATGGCGAACCGGCTCGGGGCGCGCTGGAGCCGGCACGTGGGCCTCACGTACGAGCCGACGACGCTGCAGGGCACCGTCGTCGGCATGCCGCTGCGGCGCTCGATCACGACGCTCGACCGTGCCGGCCTGCGCGACCAGGCGCGTCAGACGCTCGGGCTCGACCCCGACCGGCCCACGCTGCTCGTGACGGGCGGCTCGCAGGGCGCGCGCTCCATCAACCGCGCGATCGTCGCGGCCGCGCGCGCGATCGTCGATGCCGGCTGGCAGATCCTGCACCTCTCCGGAGGCAGGCAGACCGACTTCGAGCCCGCGACCGTGGAGCACTACGTCGCCGTGGAGTACCTCGACGGCATGCACCTGGCGTACGCGGCCGCCGACCTCGTCGTGTGCCGTGCAGGCAGCCTCACCGTGAGCGAGCTCATGGCCGTGGGGCTGCCCGCCGTCTACGTGCCGCTGCCCTTCGGCAACGGCGAGCAGGCGCTCAACGCCCACGACCAGGTCGCTGCGGGCGGCGCGATGCTCGTCGACGACGGCCTGCTCGCGCAGGGCTGGGCCCAGGATGCGCTCGTGCCGCTGCTCGCGGATCGCGACCGCGTCGCGGCGATGGCCACCGCCACGAGCGGCTCGGGCATCGCAGACGGCGACGATCGGATGTGCGACCTCGTGCACGAGGCGATGCAGGAGCGTCGATGAGCGAGGAGGCATCGTGATCGAGCCCGACCTGACCCAGCCCATCCCGGATGCGATCGAGCGCGTCCACATGATCGGCATCGGCGGCAGCGGCATGTCCGGCATCGCGCACATGCTGCTCGACGAGGGCGTCGCGGTGTCCGGCTCCGACCGCTCGGGGTCGGCGACCGTCGACGCGCTCGTCGCGCACGGCGCGGCCGTCGCGATCGGCCACGACGCCGCGAACCTGCCTGCCCACGTCGACGCGGTCGTCGTCACGAGCGCCCTGTGGCCGACGAACCCCGAGCTCGTCGCAGCGCAGGAGCGGGGCGTGCCCGTGCTGCACCGCTCGCAGGCGCTGCACCTGCTCGCCCGCGGCAAGCGCCTCGTCGCCGTCGCGGGTGCGCACGGCAAGACGACGTCGACGGGCATGCTCGTGTGGGCGCTGCATCGGCTCGATGCGGGCGCCGGCTACGTCAACGGCGGCACGATCGCAGGCCTCGGCGGCTCGAGCGGGCACGGCACCGGCGACCTGTTCGTGCTGGAGGCCGACGAGTCCGACGGCTCCTTCCTGCTCTACGACGTCGCCGTCGCGCTCGTGACGAACGTCGACACCGACCACCTCGACCACTACGGCACGCCCGAGGCGTTCGACGCGGCGTTCGCGCGCTTCGCCGACGCAGCGTCCGAGGCCGTCGTCATCTCGTCGGACGACGCAGGCGCCGCGCGTGTGCGCGCGCTGCTGCACCACGAGCGGGTCACGACGTTCGGCGAGGCTGCGGACGCGGACGTGCGCGTCGCCGACATCGCCACGGGCGCCGGCATCCGCTGCACGGTCGAGCACGCTGGCGAGCGCCACGAGATCGCGATGGACGTCGTCGGCAGGCACAACGCCATCAACGCGGCGGGCGCGTTCGCGTCGCTGCTGCAGCTCGGCATCGCCCCCGCGGACGCGGCGCGCGCGCTGTCGGGCTTCCGCGGCACGGGTCGACGCTTCGAGTCGCACGGCGAGCGACGCGGCGTGCGCGTGTTCGACGACTACGCCCACCACCCTGCCGAGGTCGAGGCTGCCCTGTCGGGGGCGCGCACCGTGCTGGGCGGGGGCAGGCTCATCGCCGTGCATCAGCCCCACCTGTACTCGCGCACGCGCGACATGGCAGGCGAGTTCGCGAGCGCCTACGAGCGCCTCGCCGACCACACGATCGTGCTCGACGTGTACGGCGCACGCGAGGACCCCATCCCTGGCGTCACGGGCGCGCTCGTCTCGGGCGCGTTCGACGATGCGGGCCGCGTCGACTTCCTGCCCGACTGGCAGGCGGCCGCCGACCGCGTCGGCGAGATCGCGCGCGAGGGCGACCTCGTGATGACGCTGTCGTGCGGCGACGTCTACCGCATCATCCCGCAGCTGCTCGCCTCGCTCGAGGCCACGGACGGCGACGGGTGAGGCGGCCGGAGGGGTTCGACGGACCCCCGCGGCCTCCGCGGCAGCCCGAGCGGCCTCCGGAGCCCGAGGAGCGTCCCGAGCCCGAGGTCGTCGAGGAGGCGGCTGCGCGCACGAGCGAGGTGGCGGATGCGCCGATCGTGGCGCAGGCGAAGGGCCGCAGGCGCAGCGAGTCGCACGCGAGCCGCACGGATCGGCTGCTGCGCGAGGCCGAGCTGCGGCAGCTGCGCATCGACCGCGCCGAGTCGAAGCGCGTGCAGGCAACGGCGCGGCAGGCGGATCGAGCACGGCGCCGTGCGGAGCGGTCGGAGGTGCGCAGGTTCACGGCGGGCTCGCGGCGACGGCTGCGCAGGGCGCTCGTCGTCGTCGGCGCGCTCGCGGGCGCGTTCGCGCTGCTCGTCGGCCTCGTGCACTCGCCGCTCATGGCGGTGCGCGAGATCGAGGTGCAGGGCACGCAGCGCGTCGACGCCGTCGCGATCCAGGCGGCGCTCGCCGGGCAGCTCGGCCAGCCGATCGCGACGGTGACCGATGCCGGGGTGCGCGACGACCTCGAGCGCTTCACGGGCCTCGAGTCGTTCGTCGTCGACGTCGTGCCGCCTGGCACGATCGTCGTGCGCGTCGTGGAGCGGCAGCCGGTCGTCGTCGCGTCGGTCGACGGGCAGGACGTCATGCTCGACCCCGCCGGCGTGCAGCTCGGCATGCCCGATGGCACGCAGCTGCCGAGGCTCGAGGACGTCGAGGTCGACTCCGACGCCTACCTCGCGATCGCCCAGTCGCTCGTGGCGATGCCGCAGTCGCTGCGCGACCAGGTGGCGACGATCACGGCGACGACGAGCGACGACGTCACGATGACGCTCGCGTCGGGGCAGCGCGTCGTGTGGGGGAGCGCGGAGGAGTCGGGGCTCAAGGCCGTCGTGCTCGAGACGCTCATCGCAGGATCCGATCCCGCGACGGCAGGCACGTTCGACGTGAGCGCGCCGATGCATCCCGTCGCGCGTCCCTGACCGACGCGACGCACCCGAGCGGATCCGCATCTCGGCATCCTCGCCGCGCGGCGTGTCTCGACCACGGCGTCGGCGCCCGGTCGTACCGTCGGAACCGACAACGAACGCTGAGGAAATCTCTAAACCTCTACCTGAGGTTGAAGGTTTCGACGAGGGGCCGGACCGTGACTTCGAACAACAACTACCTCGCCGTCATCAAGGTCGTCGGCGTCGGCGGCGGTGGCGTCAACGCCGTGAACCGCATGATCGACCTCGGCCTGCGAGGCGTCGAGTTCATCGCCATCAACACCGACGCGCAGGCGCTGCTGCTCAGCGACGCCGACGTCAAGCTCGACGTCGGCCGCGAGCTCACGAAGGGTCTCGGCGCTGGCGCGGATCCCGAGGTCGGCAGGCGCGCAGCCGAGGACCACGCCGAGGAGATCGAGGAGGCCCTCGCGGGCTCCGACATGGTCTTCGTCACGGCGGGCGAGGGCGGCGGCACCGGCACCGGTGGCGCACCCGTGGTCGCGCGCATCGCGAAGAGCCTCGGCGCCCTCACCGTCGGCGTCGTCACGAAGCCGTTCTCGTTCGAGGGCAAGCGCCGCCAGGCCCAGGCCGAGGCGGGCGTCGAGGCGCTGAAGAACGAGGTCGACACCCTCATCGTCGTGCCCAACGACCGTCTCCTCGAGATCTCCGACATGGGCATCTCGATGGTCGAGGCGTTCGAGACGGCCGACCAGGTGCTGCTCGCCGGCGTGCAGGGCATCACCGACCTCATCACGACGCCCGGCCTCATCAACGTCGACTTCGCCGACGTGAAGTCCGTCATGCAGGGCGCAGGCAGCGCCCTCATGGGCATCGGCTCGTCCCGCGGCGCCGACCGTGCCATCAAGGCGGCGGAGCTCGCGGTCGCGAGCCCGCTCCTCGAGGCGAAGATCGACGGCGCCCACGGCGTGCTGCTGTCGATCCAGGCGTCGTCGAACCTCGGCATCCACGAGACCTACGACGCGGCGAAGCTCGTGCAGGAGGCCGTGCACCCCGAGGCGAACATCATCTTCGGCACCGTCATCGACGACACGCTCGGCGACGAGGTGCGCGTCACCGTCATCGCCGCGGGCTTCGACGGCGGCGTGCCGATGGTGAAGAACGACGACTCCGTGCTGCGCACGACGCCCGCTCGCGACATGGGCGTGGGCGCTGGCGCAGCGGCGGTCGCGACGACGGGTGCCGAGGCGTCCGAGTCGCCGACGCCTGGACGCCACGTCGGGCCCACCCCCGAGGTGCCCGAGCACCTCACGGGCCCCGTGCAGCCGCTGTCCGACAGCGACGAGGACGAGGACGAGTTCCTGCCCGACTTCCTGCGGCAGTGACCGCCTGCGGATGACCACCGCATCGCAGCGGCTCGCAGCCATCCGCGACGAGATCGCGTCGGCGCCAGGTGGCGCCGACGCGACGCTCGTCGTCGTCACGAAGTTCCACCCCGCATCCCTCGTCGCCGAGCTCGCAGCAGCCGGCCAGCGCGACATGGGGGAGTCCCGCCACCCCGAGGCGCGCGACAAGGCCGCAGGGCTCGCACCCCTGGACCTGACGTGGCACTACGTCGGCCAGCTGCAGCGCAAGAAGGCCAGGCAGGTGGCGCGGTACGCCGACGTGCTGCACTCCATCGACCAGCCCGCGATCGTCGATGCCCTCGAGGGCGGCGAGCCGGGCGACGAGCTGCCCGTGCGCGACGCGTTCGTGCAGGTCAACCTCACGGACGATCCCGGGCGCGGCGGCGTGGCGGCAGGCGACCTCGAGGCGCTCGTCGAGCGCGTCGAGGCCTCGCAGGCCCTGCGACTGCTCGGCGTCATGGCCATCGCGCCGCTCGACGAGGAGCCCGCATCGGCATTCGCGCGCCTCGCGGCGCACGCCGAGCGCGTCCGCGCCATCGCGCCCGACGCGCGGTGGATGTCGGCAGGCATGTCGGGCGACTGGCGCATCGCGCTCGAGCACGGCGCGACACACCTGCGGATCGGCACCGCAATCACGGGAGAACGTCCATCCAGTCCGTAGCCTGGATGCAGATCGGGAGGATCGCATGAGCAACGCATTGAAGAAGGCGGCCGTCTACTTCGGCTTCGCCGAGGAGGACGAGCTGACCCAGGAGTCGCCCGCCGTGCGCAACGCCGAGTCGGAGCAGCGCGACGAGCGTTCCGAGCGCCGCTCGGAGCGTCCGCAGCAGGAGTCGAAGCCGCGCGCCGTCGCGCCGCTGCGACCCGCGAGCCAGCAGGTTGGTGCCATGCACGAGATCCTCACGGTCCACCCTCGCCAGTACAAGGACGCGCAGGAGATCGCCGGCGCGTTCCGTGACGGCACGCCCGTCATCATCAACCTCTCGCAGATGACCGACGGCGACGCTCGTCGGCTCATCGACTTCTCGGCGGGCCTCACGCAGGGCCTGCAGGGCCGCATCGAGCGCGTCACGACGAAGGTCTACCTCCTGACGCCTGAGCACATCGCGGTCGCGGGTGGGCGCATGGAGGTCGGCGAGACCGACACCTTCGCGCACTGACGTGCAGTGGGTGGCCCTCGCCGTCTGGTTGGCGGCGAACGTGTTCTTCTACGTGCTCTGGTCGCGCGTGATCCTCGACGTCGTGACGCAGATGCGGCGCGACTGGAAGCCGAAGGGCCTCTGGCTCGCGCTGTCGGTCGCGATCCTCAGCATCACCGACCCGCCGCTGCGGCTCGTGCGGCGGTTCGTGAAGCCGCTCCGCGTCGGCGGCGCCGCCATCGACCTGTCGACGATGATCCTCATGGCGCTGACGCTCGTCGTCGTCGTCATCTCGGGCTCGCTGGCCTGAGCCGACCTCCCCGGGCCGGTAGGCTGGCCCGCGATCGTTCCCCCGGAGCCGCGCACTACAGTGGACTCCGATCCACCCGAGGAAAGGCTGCACGATGGCACTGACGCCGGACGACATCGTCAACAGGACGTTCGAGACCACGCGGTTCCGCGACGGCTACGACCAGGACGAGGTCGACAACTTCCTCGACGAGATCGTCGCGGAGCTCCGAGCCGTCATCGCGGAGAAGGACCGCCTGGAGGCGCGCGTCGCCGAGCTCGAGTCCGGCGCTCCTGCTGCACCGGCGTCGTCGGCCCCCGAGTCCGAGGCCACGCAGGAGCCCGAGCCCGCCGTCGAGGCACCCGCAGCGCCCGCGAAGCCCGACGCCGACGCGGCAGCCGTGTCGCCCGAGGGTCTCCTCGCACTGGCGCAGCGCGTGCACGACGAGCACGTCGCAGAGGGGCAGCGCCGCAAGGACGAGCTCGTCGCCGAGGCCGAGAGCCAGGCCGCCGAGGTCGAGGCGCAGGCCGCGAAGCGCAAGACGGAGCTCGAGCGGGACTTCGAGAAGACGAAGGCCGACCGCGAGAAGGTCAAGGCCGAGCTCGAGACGAAGATCGACGAGCTGCAGACGTTCGAGCGCGACTACCGCCTCAAGCTGCGCGGCTACATCGAGAGCCAGCTGCGCGACCTCGACCGCACGGCGTTCGCGTTCGGCGGCTCCGCACCCACGCCGCAGTAGGTGGCGGCCGCGCACGGCGTCGCCTGGCGCCTCATCGGCCTGCTCGCCGGCATCGTCGTCGTCGTCTGGGGTCTCGACCTCCTCGTGAAGGAGTGGGTCCTCGCGACGCTTCCCGAGGGCCAGCGGGTCGAGGTCGTCGGCGAGCTGCTGCAGTGGCACTTCGTGCGCAACCCGGGCGCGGCGTTCTCGCTCGCAGCGGGGACGACGTGGATCTTCACGATCATCTCGAGCGTCGTGGCGATCGTCATCGTCGTGCAGGCGCGCCGTGTGCGATCGCTCGCGTGGGCGATCGTGCTCGGCGCGCTGCTCGGCGGCGTCCTCGGCAACCTCACCGACCGCTTCATCCGCGAGCCCGGCGGGCTCCAGGGCCACGTGATCGACTTCATCCAGGTGTGGGGCTTCCCGGCCATCTTCAACATCGCCGACATGTTCGTGGTGTGCGCGATGGGCGCGTTCATCGTGCTCGTGCTGCGCGGCGTCGGCCTCGACGGCGTGCGTCGCACCGACGAGCCGACGCCGCAGCAGGCGCCGTCGACGACCGCAGAGGACTGATGGAGGAGCGCTCCCTCATCGTGCCGCCCGGCCTCGACGGGCTGCGGGCCGACGCGGGCATCGCCCGCGTGCTCGGGCTCTCGCGCACCGCCGTCGCCGACGCGATCGAGGCGGGCGGCGCCCTGCAGGACGGTCGCGTGCTCGGCAAGTCCGACCGGCTGCGGGGCGAGGCGTGGCTCGAGGTGCGCTGGGAGGCCAGGCGCGAGCCGACGATCGAGCCGATCCCCGTGCCGGACCTCGGGATCGTGCACGACGACGACGACCTCGTCGTCGTCGACAAGCCTGCTGGCGTCGCCGCGCATCCGTCGATGGGATGGACGGGGCCGACGGTCGTCGGCGCGCTCGCTGCCGCCGGCTACCGCATCTCGACCTCGGGCGCCTCCGAGCGCCAGGGCGTCGTGCACCGGCTCGACGCCGGCACGAGCGGCCTCATGGTCGTCGCCAAGAGCGAGCGCGCCTACGCCTCGCTCAAGGCGCAGTTCCACGACCGCGAGGTCGAGAAGGTCTACCACGCTGCCGTGCAGGGACGCCCGGATCCGCTGCGGGGCACGATCGACGCCCCCATCGGCAGGCATCCTGGGCACGAGTGGCGGTTCGCGGTCGTCTCGAGCGGCAAGCACGCCGTGACGCACTACGAGACGCTCGAGGCGTTCCGCGACGGCAGCCTCGTCGAGGTGCACCTCGAGACCGGCCGCACGCATCAGATCCGCGTGCACATGGCCGCGCAGCGGCACCCGTGCCTCGGCGACGGCATGTACGGCGCCGACCCCACGCTGTCTGCTCGGCTCGGCCTCGGGCGGCAGTGGCTGCACGCGGTGCGGCTCGGCTTCACGCACCCTGGCACCGGCGAGTGGCTCGAGACCGCGAGCGAGCCGCCCGCCGATCTGCGCCACGCCCTCGAGGTGCTCGAGGGCTGAGGCATCGCAGGCGAGCCCGACGCGCGTCGGGATCGTGTCGTGTCGGTGCGCGCTCGTACGATGGAGGCCACATGAGCGAGCAGTTCGCGCACCTCCACGTGCACACCGAGTACTCCATGCTCGACGGCGCGGCCCACGTCGGGCCGCTCGTCGAGGCAGCGGTCGAGCAGGGCATGCCCGCGATCGCGATGACCGACCACGGCAACGTGTTCGGCGCGTTCGACTTCTGGAGCAAGGCCACCGCCGCGGGCATCAAGCCCATCATCGGCATGGAGGCGTACGTCACGCCTGGCACGCATCGCAGCGACCGCTCGCGCGTGCGCTGGGGCGACGACGCCGGCGGCGACGACGTCTCCGGTGGCGGCTCGTACACGCACATGACGCTGCTCGCCGAGACGACCGCGGGCATGCACAACCTGTTCCGCATGGCCTCGCGCGCGTCGATGGAGGGCTTCTACCGCAAGCCGCGCCTCGACCGCGAGCTGCTCGCCGAGTACGCGGACGGCATCATCGCGACGACCGGCTGCGTCGGCGGCGAGGTGCAGACGCGACTGCGCCTCGGCCAGTACGACGAGGCGAAGCGGGCTGCCGGGGAGTTCCGCGACATCTTCGGCAAGGACAACTTCTTCGCCGAGGTCATGGATCACGGCATCGACGTCGAGCGCCGCACGATGGGCGACCTCCTTCGCCTGGCGAAGGAGCTCGACCTGCCGCTCGTGGCGACGAACGACCTCCACTACACGCACGCCTCCGACGCCACGGCGCACTCGGCGCTGCTGTGCGTGCAGTCGGGCACGACGCTGCACGACCCGAAGCGGTTCAAGTTCGACGGCGAGGGGTACTACCTCAAGTCGGCCGCCGAGATGCGGCACATCTTCCGCGACAACCCCGAGGCGTGCGACAACACGCTGCTCATCGCCGAGCGCAGCGACGTGCGCTTCGACACGAGCGCCAACTACATGCCGCGCTTCCCCGTCCCCGACGGGCACACGGAGGAGTCCTGGTTCCGCGCCGAGGTCGCGGCCGGCCTCGCGCGACGCTATCCCGACGGGGTGAGCGAGCAGGTGCAGGCGCGTGCCGACTACGAGATGGGCGTCATCGCCCAGATGGGCTTCCCCGGCTACTTCCTCGTCGTCGCCGACTTCATCAACTGGGCGAAGGAGAACGGCATCCGGGTCGGCCCGGGTCGCGGCTCCGGCGCGGGCTCCATGGCCGCGTACGCGCTGCGCATCACCGACCTCGACCCCATCGCGCACGGCCTCCTCTTCGAGCGCTTCCTCAACCCCGACCGCGTCTCGATGCCCGACTTCGACGTCGACTTCGACGATCGTCGGCGCTCCGAGGTCATCCGCTACGTCACCGAGAAGTACGGCTCGGAGCGCGTCGCGCAGATCGTCACGTACGGCACCATCAAGTCGAAGCAGGCGCTCAAGGACGCCACGCGCGTGCTCGGCCAGCCCTTCGGCCTCGGCGAGCGACTCACGAAGGCGATGCCCGCGCCGATCATGGCGAAGGACATCCCGCTGTCGGGCATCACCGACCCCGCGCACGAACGGTACAAGGAGGCGGCCGACTTCCGCGCGATCCTCGACGCCGACCCCGATGCGCGCACCGTGTACGACACCGCGCTCGGCATCGAGAACCTCAAGCGCCAGTGGGGCGTGCACGCCGCCGGCGTCATCATGTCGTCCGACCCGCTGCTCGACATCATCCCCGTGATGAAGCGCGAGCAGGACGGCGCGATCATCACGCAGTTCGACTACCCCACGTGCGAGGCGCTCGGCCTCATCAAGATGGACTTCCTGGGGTTGCGCAACCTCACGATCATCTCCGACGCGCTCGACAACATCACCGCCAACCGCGGCGAGACGCTCGACCTCGAGACGCTCGCGCTCGACGACCAGGGCGCGTACGACCTGCTGACCCGCGGCGACTCGCTCGGCGTCTTCCAGCTCGACGGCGGGCCCCTGCGCTCGCTCATGCGCCTCATGCGACCCGACTCGTTCGAGGACATCTCGGCCCTCATCGCGCTGTACCGGCCCGGCCCCATGGGCGCGAACTCGCACACGAACTACGCGCTGCGCAAGAACGGCCAGCAGGCGATCACGCCCATCCACCCCGAGCTCGAGGAGCCGCTCGCCGAGATCCTGGAGGAGTCGTACGGGCTCATCATCTACCAGGAGCAGGTGATGGCGATCGCGCAGAAGGTCGCGGGCTTCACGCTCGGCGAGGCCGACATCCTGCGCCGCGCGATGGGCAAGAAGAAGAAGTCCGAGCTCGACAAGCAGTTCGCAGGCTTCTCGCAGGGCATGCTCGACCGCGGCTTCACGATGCCCGCCGTCGAGAAGCTGTGGGAGATCCTGCTGCCGTTCTCCGACTACGCCTTCAACAAGGCGCACTCGGCCGCCTACGGCGTCATCTCGTACTGGACCGCGTACCTCAAGGCGCACTACGCCCCGGAGTACATGGCCGCGCTGCTGACGAGCGTCGGCGACTCGAAGGACAAGATGGCGCTCTACCTCTCGGAGTGCCGCCGCATGGGCATCACGGTGCTGCCGCCGGACGTCAACGAGTCGTCGCTGCGCTTCACCGCCGTCGACGACGACATCCGCTTCGGGCTCGGCGCCGTGCGCAACGTGGGCGCGAACGTCGTCGACGCGATCGTCGGGGCGCGCTCGCCGGAGCCGTACGCGTCGTTCCACGACTACCTGCAGAAGGTGCCGGTCGCCGCCGCGAACAAGCGCACCGTCGAGTCGCTCATCAAGGCGGGCGCGTTCGACACCATGGGACCCACGCGGCGTGCGCTGCTCGAGATCCACGAGGGCGCCGTCGACCAGGCCGTCACCGACAAGAAGCGCGAGGAGTTCGGCGCCGTCGGCTTCGACTTCGACAGCCTGTGGGACGAGCCGGAGCACCAGCAGAAGGTGCCCGACCGGCCCGAGTGGGCCAAGCGCGACAAGCTCGCGTTCGAGCGCGAGATGCTCGGCCTGTACGTCTCCGACCATCCGCTCGCCGGCCTCGACCTCGAGCTCGCGAAGCATGCGAGCCATCAGGTGCAGACGCTCGCCGACGACTGCGAGGACGGCGACACCGTCACGATCGCGGGCCTCATCACGACGGCGCAGCACCGCGTCGCCAGGCAGTCGGGCAACCCGTACGGCATCCTCACGATCGAGGACTTCGGCGGCGAGGTCGACGTCATGGTGCTCGGCAAGACGTACACGGCGTTCCAGGGCGACATGCAGGCCGATCGGATCGCCGTCGTCAAGGGGCGCTTCCGCACGCGCGACGAGGGGTTCACGCTGCACGCGAACCATCTCGAGTTCCCCGACCTCATGCCCGTCGACGAGACGAAGCCGCTCGAGCTGCGCCTCATGGAACGGCGCGCGACGATCGCCATGACACGCGACCTCCGCGCCGTGCTCGAGCGCCACGCGGGCCCCACCGACGTTCGTCTGCGACT
The DNA here is from genome assembly GCF_979255995.1 of Agrococcus sp. AC640b. Taxonomy (NCBI): domain Bacteria; kingdom Bacillati; phylum Actinomycetota; class Actinomycetes; order Micrococcales; family Microbacteriaceae; genus Agrococcus; species Agrococcus sp. AC640b. The sequence continues at coordinate 13,354 of NZ_CEEDMM010000011.1, read as the reverse complement.
CGAGCGGCCGGGCACGGCACGCGTGTTCCGCCTGCAGCATCAGGTGCAGATCTCCTCTGCGCTGTTCGGCGAGCTGAAGAGCGTGCTGGGACCGTCGGCGCTCGCCTGACGCAATACCCTGGGAGCATGCTGCGACGACTCGATCTGTCCGCGCGCGCCGACGTCCCCGAGCTGCCGCGCGCCGCGAACGACGTCGACCGCGTGCTCGATGCGGCACGCGAGCTCGTGGAGGCCGTGCGGGCCGACGGCGCCGAGGCGCTCGTCGCGCAGGCCGTGCGGTTCGACCGCGTGCGTCCGCCGGCGCTGCGCGTGCCCGCCGACGCGCTGCAGGCCGCGCTCGCAGGGCTCGACCCCGTCGTGCGGCAGGCGCTCGAGACGGCGATCGGCCGCGTGCGGCTCGCGACCGCCGCGCAGGTCCCCGCAGGGGCGACGACGACGCTCGGCGCGGGCGCCGTCGTCGAGCAGCGATGGGTGCCGGTGGCGCGTGCCGGGGTGTACGTGCCCGGCGGCAAGGCCGTCTACCCCTCGAGCGTCGTCATGAACGTCGTCGCCGCGCAGGTCGCCGGCGTCGAGCGCATCGTCGTCGCGTCGCCCGCGCAGGCCGAGCACGGCGGGCTGCCGCATCCGACGATCCTCGCCGCCGCCGCGCTGCTGGGCATCGACGAGGTGCTCGTCGCCGGCGGCGCGGGCGCCATCGGAGCGCTCGCGTACGGCGTGCCCGACGTCGTCGAGGCCGTCGACGTGGTCACGGGGCCCGGCAACGTGTTCGTCGCCGCGGCGAAGCGCGTCGTCGGCGGACACGTCCGCGTCGACGCCGAGGCGGGTCCGACGGAGATCCTCGTCATCGCCGACGCGAGCGCCGACCCCGACCTCGTCGCCGCCGACCTCGTGAGCCAGGCGGAGCACGACGAGCTCGCCGCGGCGGTGCTCGTGACGGACTCCGTCGAGCTCGCCGACGCGGTCGACGCCGCTCTCGCCGTGCGCGTCGCTGCCACGCCGCACGCCGAGCGCGTGCGCGCGTCGCTCGGCGCCGAGCAGTCGGTCACCATCCTCGTCGCCGACCTCGACCACGCGATCGCCGTGTCCGACGCGTACGCGCCAGAGCACCTCGAGATCGTGACGGCCGACGACGACGCCGTCGTCGCCCGCATCCGCAACGCGGGCGCCATCTTCGTCGGCGCCGCGACGCCCGTGAGCCTCGGCGACTACGCCGCAGGGTCGAACCACGTGCTGCCGACGGGCGGCCAGGCGGCACGCGTGTCGGGGCTGGGGGCTGCGACGTTCCTCCGATCGCAGCAGGTGGTGCGCTACGACCTCGCGGGCCTTCGCGAGGTCGCGGGCGCCGTCGTGGCGCTCGCCGAGAGCGAGGACCTCCCCGCGCACGCCGAGGCGATCCGCGCGAGGCTCTGACATGCACTGCCCCTTCTGCCGCCACCCGGACTCGCGCGTCGTCGACACGCGGTCGTCGGACGACGGCCTCACGATCCGCCGCCGCAGGCAGTGCCCCCGATGCGAGCGCCGCTTCACGACGACGGAGTCGGCGAGCCTCCTCGTCGTCAAGCGCTCCGGCGTCGTCGAGCCGTTCAGCCGCGACAAGGTCATCGAGGGCGTGCGCAAGGCGTGCCAGGGGCGTCCGGTGACGGATGCCGACCTCGCGACCGTCGCGCAGAGCGTCGAGGAGACGATCCGTGCGACGGGCGTCAGCCAGATCGACGCGAACGACATCGGCCTCGCCGTCCTGCCGCCGCTGCGCGAGCTCGACGAGGTCGCCTACCTCCGCTTCGCGAGCGTGTACCAGGCGTTCGAGTCGCTCGAGGACTTCGAGACGGCGATCGGCCAGCTGCGCCGGGACCATGAGGGAGTCGCATGAGGATGTACGCGCCGCTGTTCGAGCATGTGCTGCGTCGCCTCGACGCCGAGCGGGCGCACCACATGGGCGCGACGGTCGTGCGCGCGGCAGGCGCGGTGCGCCCCGGGGTGCGTGCCGATCCTCGGCTGCGGGTACGGGCCCTCGGACGCGAGTTCCCGACGCCGTTCGGCCTCGCGGCGGGCTTCGACAAGGATGCGTCGATGATCGCGGGGCTCGGGGCCCTCGGCTTCGGGCACGTCGAGGTCGGCACGCTCACGGCGATCCCGCAGCCCGGCAACGATCGCCCGCGACTGTTCCGGCTCGTGGCCGATCGTGCGCTCGTGAACCGCATGGGGTTCAACAACGCAGGAGCGGCGGCAGCGGCGCGCCGCATCCGTGCCGCGCGCGCTGCGCGGTCGCGACCGGTGATCGGCGTGAACATCGGCAAGAGCCGCGTGGTCGACGTCGACGATGCGGTCGGCGACTACCTCGCCTCGACGCGGCTGCTCGCGCCCGTCGCCGACTACCTCGCCGTCAACGTGTCGTCGCCGAACACGCCGGGACTCCGCGGCCTGCAGGACGAGGAGCGGCTCGCACCGCTGCTCATCGCCGTGCGCGATGCGGCCGGCTCGACGCCCGTGCTCGTGAAGATCGCGCCCGACCTCGACGACGCCGCCGTCGAGGGCGTCGCGTCGCTCGTGCAGCGGCTGGGTCTCGCGGGCGTCATCGCGACGAACACGACCATCGACCGCGGGGGACTGCGGTCGGATGCGGCGATCGTCGAGCAGGCGGGCGCTGGCGGGCTCTCCGGGGCGCCGCTCGCCGACCGGTCGATGCAGGTGCTGCGCATCCTCCGCCGGACGTTGGCCGATGACGTCTGCGTCATCTCCGTCGGCGGCGTCACGACGGCCGCCGACGTCGCCGAGCGGCTCGCGGCGGGCGCCACGCTCGTGCAGGGCTACTCGGCGTTCGTGTACGAAGGCCCGGGGTGGGCGGCGCGCATCAACCGCGAGCTGCCCGCGCTCCTGGCGGCGCGCGCCTAGAGGCCCGACTCCTCGTCGACGTGCGACTCGGGTGCCGGTCGCTCGTGCGTGACCGGATCGTCGTGGATCCACTCGGTGTCGGGCAGCGGCGCCGCATGCTGCTCGCCCTGCACCAGGCGACCGAACTCGTCGACGGACTTCTCAACCATGAGGGGCCTCTTTCCTTGACCTCGGACGCTACGCCCGCCGCTGCCGCAGCGGAAGGGGCTGGTGCGATGCGCGGGCGTCAGCGACGGGCGTCGGGTTGCGGCGGCCTCGGCAGCCAGCACCGCACGCGGTCGCGGTAGCGCGCGTAGTCGTCGCCGAAGCGGGCGAGCAGGTCGCCCTCCTCCGCAGGTCGCACGACCTGGTTCCAGACGACGGATCCTGCAGCGGCCCAGACGACGACCATCCAGGAGCCGATGGCGAGGCCGACGGCGATGCCCTGCGCGATGCCGGCGACGGCCATGGGGTTGCGCACCCACCGGTACGGGCCGGTGACGACGAGCCTGCGCGGCATGGCCGACGGCAGCGGCGTGCCCTCGCCGACGACCGCGAGCGCACGAGCCGATGCGATGCCGAGGACGCTCGCGGCGACGAGCAGCACGATCCCGAGGGCCTGCACGATCGGTGGCGGTTCGAGGCGCAGCTGCCATCGGGCCTCGACGAGCGCGATGACCGCCGGTGCGACGACGAGGAACCCGCCCCAGAACACGACGACCTGCCGTGCGGTGCGGGCGACGTGCGTGCGCGCCGCTGCGACGGGTGCGAGGGCGAAGGCGAAGGGGCCGCGCGTGACGAGCTCGCCCGGCACGTGTCCCAGCAGCAGGAGCAGCGCGGCGGCGACGCTCGCTGCCGCAGCGGCGAGCATGAGCACGGCGCCGACGCCCGCGAGCTGCGTCACGGTGGCGTAGCCGGCCATGCCGACCGCGACGAGGCACGTCCACGCGGTGGCCAGCCACGCCGCCCAGCGGATGCCGGCGGCGGCGAGCGCCGAGCCGGCGACGAACAGCGGGATGTCGAAGGCCGCGACGGCGGCGGCGGGCAGATCGCCGAGCGTCGCCTGCCGCACGCCGGGCACCACCGCGACGCCGACCCACCACGCTGCGCCTGCGGCTGCCTGGATGCCGAAGTACGCACGCCCGAGCGAACGCGCGCCAGGCATCGGCACGGGGTCTGCCGGACCGTCGCTCATGCCAGCGAGCGTATCGACGCGGCGCACGGTCGTGCCCCTCCGCTGGGTCGTGCTCCCGTCGCTGCGCTCCCTTCGAGGCTCGCTGCGCTCGCACCTCACGGAGCGGTGCTGGTGGGCCGCCGGAGCGGGGCTGGCGCGTCGCCGCAGGCTGCAGCCAGCGATCTCAGCGCGGCGGGAGCGGCTCGAGGTCGTCGAGCGACTTGTCGGCGCGCAGTCCACGCCAGACCGGCTGGCGGAACGCGCCCGACTCCGTCACCGACGTGAAGCGCACCTCGCCGACCGCCGCGCGCATCCACGTCATGGCACGCGCGACGTCGGCGGGCACCCCCTCGACGGCGCGCGATGCGCGCGTCAGGTCGGGCAGCCGCTCGCGGATCGCAGCACGGTCGCGGGCGGAGAAGCCGGTGCCCACCCTGCCCGCGTACTGCAGCGCTCCGGCGTCCGAGGGCGCTGCGAGCACGAGCGAGCCGAACGTGCGCCCGAGCGCCCCCTCGCCCGGCAGCCAGCCGACGACCGCGACCTCGTGCGTGCGCACGTGCACGACCTTGCGCCAGTCGTCGCTGCGCGCACCCGGCTGGTACGTGCTCGCGAGCCGCTTCGCGACGAGACCCTCCATGCCGAGCCGCTGCGACGCCTCGACGATCGCCGACGTCCGACCGACGAGCTGCTCGGTGATCGCGACCCGATCGGAGGGCACGACGACGCGCTCGAGCTCCTCGCGTCGCTGCGACAGCGGCAGGCGCAGCAGCGACCTCCCGTCGACCTCGACGACGTCGAACAGCACGAGCGACACCGGCTCGCCGCGATCCACGGCGCGTCCCCGTGCGCGGCGGTCGCTGAGACGGCCCTGCAGCGACGAGAACTCGCCGCCGCCCGCGCCCGCGACGAGCTCGCCATCGAGGACGGCGCGCTCCGCCGTCACCGCCTGTCGGATCGGGGCGAGCAGCTCGGAGAAGCCATCGGTGAGCGACTGCCCGCTGCGCGAGCGCAGCCGCACGTCGTCGCCGTCGACGACGACGAGGGCGCGCCAGCCATCCCACTTCGGCTCGAACACCCAACCCTCGCCCACGTCGGCGAGCGTGTGCGTGGAGGCGAGCATGGGGGAGAGGGTGCGCGGCACGGCGGCGCCGCGTGAGCGCTGCGTGCGCTCGCCGCTCGCGCTCGGCAGCCGCATGCGGTGGCACAGCCACTGGTCGCCGTCGGTCTGCACGAGCGCGATGCGCACGGGGCCGCCACCGAGGCCGCCGTCCGAGCGGCCGTGCAAGGTGACGGCCTTGAGCGACGGATCCCAATCCTTGACCGTGTACTCGCCCGCGTCCCAGATGCGGATCTCGCCTGCGCCGTACTCGCCCTTCGGGATGACGCCCTCGAACCTGCCGTACTCGAGCGGGTGGTCCTCGGTGCGCACCGCGAGCCTGTCCTTGGCCCCGGAGGTGGGGATGCCCTTCGGGATCGCCCACGACATGAGCACGCCGTCGTGCTCGAGCCTGAGATCCCAGTGCAGGCTCGACGCGTGGTGCTCGTGGATGACGAACGACCGCCCGTAGGTCGGCTGCGGCGCCTCGTCGGGGATCGGCTCGGGCGTCTTGGCCGCGGAGCGCTTCTGCCGGTACACCGCGAGGCGGTCGACCATGGGAGGGGGTGCCAGCGGTGCGAGCAGGTCGCCGTCACGTGCGACGCGCGCGAGCACCTCCTCGAACGTGAGCTGCGCGAGGTCATCGGACTCGATCTCGTGCCACGTGCGCGGCGCGGCGACGGTCGGCGTGGGTCTGCCGCGCAGCGAGTACGGAGCGACGGTGGTCTTCGCTCCCGAGTTCTGGCTCCAGTCGACGAGCACCTTGCCGACGCGGCTCGCCGTGCGCTGCGACGACACGACGAGCTGCGGATGCAGCTCCTCGAGCGAGACGGCGATGGCCTTCGCGAGCGCCGACGCCTTCGTCGCATCCAGTCCGTCGATGCGGGCGTAGAGGTGGATGCCCTTCGATCCGCTCGTGACCGGCAGGGGCCGCAGCCCCATGTCGCCGAGCAGGTCGCGGGCGAGCAGCGCCACCTCCTGGCATTCCGCGAGCCCCGCCCCCTCGCCCGGGTCGAGGTCGAGCACGAGCCGATCGGGGTCGCGCCTGGCGCCGTCGGGGCCGAACCGCCATTGCGGCACGTGCAGCTCGAGGGCAGCCATCTGCGCGAGCCATGCGAGCGTCGCGGCATCCTCGACGAGCGGGTAGTCCTTCGACCCCTCCTTGTGCTCGATGGGTCGGCGGGGGATCCACGATGGCGCACCCTGCTCGAGCGCCTTGACGAAGAACGTCTCGCCGGGGTCGTCGGCGGTGCCGACGCCGTGCACCCAGCGCTTGCGCGTGACGGGACGGTCGCGCACGTGCGGCAGCATGACGGGCGCGACCTCCTGCAGGTAGCGCATGACGTCGGCCTTCGTCGTGCCGGCGTCGGGGTAGAGCACCTTGTCGAGGTTGGTGACGCCCAGCATCCGACCGCCGACGCGGACGCTCTGGTCTGCCATGCGGTGCGCCTAGGCGGACTTCGAGCGCTTCGAGCCCGACGCGGCGCCCTTCGCGTCCTTCGACCCGCCCGAGCCCTTCGCGCCCTTGCGGCGTTCGACGGAGCGCTGCAGCGCCTCCATGAGGTCGAGCACCTCCGCCTCCTCGGCCTCCTCGCCGAACGTCGCTGCCGTGTCGATCGCGTCGCCCTGCTCGAGCCTCGCCTCGACGAGCTGCCGCAGCTGCACCTGGTAGTCGTCCTGGTACTCCTCGGGCGCGAAGTCGCCGGAGAGCTCCTGCACGATCGCCTTCGCGAGGTCGAGCTCCTTCGCCTGGATGCGCGGCTTCTCGTCGAGGCTCGCGAACTCGGCTGCGCGGATCTCGTCGTCCCACAGCATCGTCTGCACCATGAGCACGTCGTCGTGCACGCGCAGCACCGCGAGCCGCGAGCGCTGCCGGATGGAGATGCGCACGATCGCGGTGCGCGCGGTCTCGTCGAGCACGCGTCGCAGCAGCGTGTAGGCCTTGAGCGCGGTGCCGGTGGGCTCGAGGTAGTACGACTTCTCGAGTCGGATGGGGTCGACCTGCTTCGTCGGCACGAACTGCACGACCTCGATCTCGCGGCTGCGCTCGACGGGGAGCGACTGCAGGTCGTCGTCGCGCAGCACGACCGTCTTGCCGTCCTCCTCGTACGCCTTGTCGATGTGCTCGTACGCCACGACCTCGCCGCAGACCTCGCACTTGCGCTGGTACCGGATGCGCCCGCCATCCTCGTCGTGCACCTGATGCAGGCGCACGTCGTGCGTCTCGGTCGCCGAGTACAGCTTGACCGGGACGTTCACGAGCCCGAATGCGATCGAGCCCTTCCACATGGCGCGCATGGGACCATGCTGGCCCTCGCGGCAACCTTCGACAAGCCCTTGAGGTCGTTCGGGCTACCGTGGATGGTGGGTGCACGAGGAGGGGGGCCCGCGATGGCGGCGGCGCGACGCGAGGGCGATGGCCTTCGTGCGGCCGAGGGCCGTTGGTCGCGAACCTCCTCGCCGTCTGCGCGCGCAGAGGCCGTCGCGGCTCCGCCTCCGCTCGTCCCGACGGTGCAGGTCGCCGTCGAGGGCGTCGACGTCGCGGTGACGTCGATCGCGGTCGAGGGCTCGCCGAGCCCGACGGAGCTGCGCTCGTCGCTGGCGACGCTCGTGCTCGGGCACCAGGACCCCGAGGTGCACCGCGCACGCGCCGAGCTCGCCGCGGCGGTCGCTGCGGTGCGCACGCCGCTCGGCAGGATCGCGAGCATCGAGGCGTGGCTGCGCGTCGTCGCGCGCCGCCTCGGTCCGTGGGGGCCGGTCGCGGGCGTGGCGGCTGCGCTCGCAGCGGCGTTCGGCGTCGTCGGGGCGCCCGTCTGGCTCGCGACCCTCGGCCCGGCCGTCACGCGTGCCGAGCTCGCCGCGTGCGCGCTGCTCGCGGGCGTGTCGGCGCTGCTGCTCGTCGTGGCCGTGGTCGCGAGCGCACGGCTGGGGCGCGCTGCCGACGGCGAGCACCGCGCCGCGACGCGGATCGAGCTCGCGGGGATCGTCGCGGTGGCGACGCTCGTCGCCTGCGCGGTCGCGGGTCTCGTGCAGCGGGCGACGTGGCTCGAGGCGTGGTCCGTCGGCGTCGCGATCGGCCTCGCGATGCAGATGGTGGCGCTCGCGGCCGGCGCGTGCGCCCTCGTCGTCGGCTTCGCTCCGCATCGGCTCGGGGGAGCGGCGTCGACGCCGCCGCGTGGCGTCGTGCTCGCGACGCCGGCGCATCGCCTCGCCGGCCTCGCCGAGCGGTTCGCCGCGAGCGTCGCCGAGCTCGACGACGACGCGGCGCGGGCGCTCGGCGACGCGATCGACGAGGAGGCGGAGCGTCTCGTGGCGTCGGGGGCGCTCGCGCCCGAGTCGGCGGAGGCGATGCGCGACGTCGCTGCCAGGGATCTCGAGCTCGATGCGCACCTCGCCGCGAGGCTCGCGCTGCACCCGGGTGCCGCCGTCGTGCTGCGACGGCACGTGCCGCTCGTCGCGGTCGCGACGGTGCTCGACGGCGGCGTGCACCGCGGGCGGCTCGTGCGCCGCATCGTCGCTGCCGTGACCGGCAGGAGCTCGCGTCGCCGCGTGCCGTGGGAGGCGGGCATGCTCGTCGACCTCGTCGCGGCCGCGCGCGTGCCGATGCTGGTGCGCGACACGTGGGCGACGGTCGCGGCGGCGCACGCGCGCACCATCGCGCTCGTGCTCGCGGTCGCGGCGCTCGCCGTCTCGACGGTGCCGCTCGCGACGTGGCGCGACGCCGCGACGAACGTGGAGGTCGTCGTGCACCCCGTCGCTGCGGTGGGACTCATGCTGGTCGCCGTGCTGCTCGTCGCGGCCGCCGACGTCGCCGAGCGACTCGGCCGCGTGCGCTCGGCACCTGCCACGGGTGCGTGGGCGCTCGTCGTGGTCGTGGCGGCCGTCGAGGCGACCGTGATCCTCGCGGCGACGCCGTACTCGGCGTATCTCGTCGGCGCGCGTGCGCCGTGGGCGCTCGCGATCGTCGCGATCGGGGTCGTCGCAGCCGCGCCGCTCGCGGTCCGCCTCGCCGAGCGGATGCGCGGTCGCGTCCACGACGCCGTGCACTGGGGCTCGGTGCCGTGGCCGCTGCCGCGAGCCAGGGTCGCGGTGCTCGAGCGGCGACGCGCCGCCGCGATCGCGGCGGCATCCGCTGCGCACGTCGACGCGATCGTCGCGCGGCTGCGGCCGGCGCTCGCGCTCGCCGTCGACCTCGGCTCGCTCGATGCGCGCGTGCTCGACGACCTGCCTGCGCCGCACCGCTCGCGCTGACGCACGCCGACGCCCAGCCGGCACGCGGGAGGGCGTCGCAGGAATGCCGGGGACCGTGGCGGGGTTCGCCCTCACGATGAGCACCTCCAGCGCAGCGCCCACGGCCGTCGGCCTCCGCTCGGAGCGCGGCCCGCTCCTGCTGGCGATGATGCTCTCGACGGGGCTCGTCGCGATCGACGCGACGATCCTGTCGACGGCGGTGCCGACGATCGTCGACGACCTCGGCGGGTTCGCGTCGTTCCCGTGGCTGTTCTCGATCTACCTGCTCGCGTCGTCGGTGACGACGCCCATCTACGCGAAGCTCGCCGACACGATCGGGCGCAAGCCCGTCATGCTGTTCGGCATCGCCGCGTTCCTCGTGGGCTCGCTGCTGTGCGGGTTCGCGTGGGACATGCCCTCGCTCATCGCATCGCGCGCCGTGCAGGGCATCGGCGCTGGCGCGATCCTGCCGGTGGCGATGACGATCGTCGGCGACGTGTACACGCTGCAGGAGCGGGCGCGCGTGCAGGGCTACCTCGCGAGCGTGTGGGCGATCTCGGCGGTCGTCGGGCCGACGCTCGGCGGCATCTTCGCGCAGCTCGACGCATGGCGCTGGATCTTCCTCGTGAACGTGCCGCTGTGCATCGTCGCCGGCTGGCTCGTCGTCACCAGGTTCCAGGAGCGCGTGGAGCGCACGCGGCATCGTCTCGACTGGGCGGGTGCCCTGCTGCTGACGGTGTCGCTGTCGCTGCTGATCCTCGGGGTGCTCGAGGGCGGCAGGGCGTGGGCGTGGGCGTCGCCCACCTCGTTCGCGATCCTCGGCGCCGGCGCCGTGCTGCTCGTCGCATTCGTGCTCGTCGAGCGGCGCGCAGCCGAGCCGATCCTGCCTCCGCTGCTGCTCACGCGGCGGCTGCTGCGGGTCACGGCGCTCATGGGGCTCGCGATCGGCGGTGGGCTCATCGGCCTCACCGCCTACGTGCCGACGTACCTCGAGGGCTCGATCGGCCTCGCGCCGATCTGGGCGGGCCTCGCGCTCGCGACGCTCACGATCGGCTGGCCCATCGCAGCCTCCCTCTCCGGTCGCCTGTACCTGCGCATCGGGTTCCGAGCGACGACGATCATCGGGGGCGTGATCCTCGTGGTCGCCACGACGGCGCTCGCATCGCTCGCCGGCTTCCCGTCGCCGTTCCTCGTGGGTGCGCTGTGCCTGCTCGTGGGCCTCGGGTTCGGCTTCACGGCCGTGCCGAGCGTCGTGGCGGCGCAGGCGAGCGTCGACTGGGCGGAGCGGGGCGTCGTGACGGGCGCGCAGATGTTCGCCCGCTCGATCGGGCAGGCGATCGGCGCAGCCGTGCTGGGCGCGCTCGCCAACGCGACGGTGGATGCCGCCGGCGGCGACGCGACGGATCCCGCGACGATCGTCTCGGCGTCGCAGGTGGTGTTCGTCGGCACGGCCGTGCTCTCGGTGCTCGTGCTCGTCGCAGCGCTCACGATGCCCCGCGACCGCGCGGCATCCGCGACGCCAGCGGTGGCCACCGACGCGCAGGCTGCCGACTAGGGGACGTCGGCCGAGGAGGCGGGCGCCGACCGCGCACGGAGGCGCGCTCCCACCCCGAGCCCCCACATGCCGGCTGCGACGAGCGCGGCGACGCTCGCGGCCACGACGCCGGCGACGATGCCCGCGACGAACGCGAACACGAACGCCGCGACGCCGACGACGAGCACCGTGACGACGACGAGCGTCGCGAGCAGCAGCCGGTTGCCGAGCAGCACCGTCGCCTCCTTCACCTGCCTGCGGAACAGCAGACGGTGCACGGCGACCGGTGCGAGGCCGAGGAGCGTCGCGAGGCCGGCGAGTCCGACGAGCACGAGGTAGTGCACGACGAGGGTGGGCGCGAGCTCGTCGAACCGCGACTGGAACGCGACGGCGAGCAGGAATCCCGTGATGAGCTGCGTGCCCGTGAGCGCGACGCGCAGCTCCTGCAGGATGTCGTGCCAGTTGCGATCGAGGCGTTCGTTCGCGGACTCGTCGCGGCCATCGCCGAGCACGTCGTCGCTCATGCGCTCATCCTGCACGACGACGGGACCGCGGGCGAGGGGGCCTCCGGCCCGGGCGTCAGTGCTCGCGGATCCTGTCGACGAGCTGCTGCTTGCGCAGCCGCGAGCGCCCGGCGATGCCCAGCTCCTTCGCGCGCGCTCGCAGCTCGGGCACGGTGCGGTCCTCCAGGTCCTCGGCCTTCCCGCCGCGGCTGCCGACGGCCTTCCTGCCGTCGCGTGCTGCGGCGTTCGCGATGCGCGCGGCCTTCTCGGCGCTCGCGCCGTCGTCGCGCAGCTCGCGGTAGAGGCCCTCGTCCTTGATGGATGGGTTCGGCACGGTCGGCTCCTTCGCTCGGTGATCCCTCCCAGCGTGCCGTGGCGCGCTCGGGTGCGACGAGACCCTTGACGACGCCCTCGACGTCGTCGCGGCGGGCGGCGGACCGGCTCAGGCCGGCGGTCTCCCGCTGGCGAGGCGCGGCGCCCGCCTGCTCGGCAGGCTCACGAGCACGATGCCGAGCGCGACGGCGCCGAGTCCGACCCATGCCAGGCCCGAGAGGCGCTCGTGCACGACGACGACCGCGAGCAGCGTCGCCACGACGGGCTCGGCGAGCGCGAGCGTCGTGGCCGTCGACGCCGTCAGCGCCCGCAGCGCGAACCCGAACAGCAGGTACGACAGCGCCATGGGCACGAGCGCGAGGTAGGCGAGCGTCAGCACCCCGTGGCCGGAGGCGAGCGGGCCGGGGCCGAGCACGAGGAGCAGCGGCACCATGACGACGCTGCCGACGAGGAAGATCGCCGCCATCGATCCCTGCGACGTGCGCCCGCCGGCGATGAGCCGCGCACCCGCATGCGAGTAGAGGGCGTAGCCGACGCCGGCGGCGAGCCCCAGCGCGATGCCGAGGATGGGGTTCGAGCCCGTCGTCGACTCGCCGGATCCCACCGCGAGCAGCGCGACGCCCGCCGCGGCGACCCCCGTCGCCGATCCCCATCGCGCCGTCGGTCGTCGCCCATCGAGCACCCACTCGAGCAGCGCCGCGAAGATCGGTCCCGAGCCGAGCGCGAGCACGTTGCCGACCGCGACGCCCGCGAGGTCCATCGCCGGGTAGTACGCCGTCGGGTACAGCACCGCCCCCGCGCCTCCCGCGAGCAGCCACGGCCACGCCGAACGGTCGCGCAGCACACGCGCGACGGCCCGCCAGGCGAGCGCCGCGAGCACGACGCCGCCGAAGCCGAACGTGGCCAGGCCGATGAGCAGCGGCGACGAGCCGGCGGGCGCGAAGTGCGCGACCGTGCCCGTCGTGCCCCACAGCACGGCGGCCGCGAGCACCGCGACGGTGTGGATGGGTCGCGCGTCGCTCACGGATGCGAGCCTAGGTGGCCGGGCGCATGGCGATTCGCCGTGCGTCGCGCCACGGCATCGGGGAGGATGGGCGCGTGCGCCGCATCCGAGCCCTCCTGCACGGCATGACGATCCTCGCCGCCGGATTCCGCCTCGGCTGGCGGAGCCCGAGGCTCGCGATCCTCGGCATGGTGCCCCCGCTCGTCGTGGGCGCGCTGCTCGTCGTCGGGCTCGTGATCCTCGGCGTCAACGCTGCCGCGATCGTCGAGGGCCTCACGCCGTTCGCCGACGACTGGAGCGACCCCTGGCCGGGCGTGCTGCGCGTGCTGCTCGCGATCGCGCTCGTCGTCGGCGCCGCCGCCGTCGGGGTGCTGCTGTTCGCGGCCGTGACGCTGCTCGTCGGAGCACCGTTCTACGAGCGCATCTGGCGCGCGGCCGAGCGAGAGCTCGGCGGCATCGCCGACGAGGTGGAGCTGTCGGTGGGGCAGTCGATCGCGAAGGGCGTCGACGACGGCCTGCGCCTCGCGGGCGTCGCGGTGCTGACGGGCCTCGTCGTGTTCCTGCTCGGCCTCATCCCCGTCGTCGGCAGCGTCGTCGGCTGGGTCGGCGG